>NZ_JAYMHD010000019.1:0-512 GCF_035656535.1 Streptomyces sp. H51 | reverse complement strand
TCCTGGCCTTCCTCGACGGCGACCTTGACGATGGTGCCCTGCATGGGGGAGGCGAGGGTGTCGCCGGAGGCGACGGGGCCGGATTTCTTCGCCGCGCGGCGTTGGGGTTTGGCGCCGGCGGCGAGGCCGGTGCGGGCCAGGGACATGCCCAGTGAGGCGGGGAGGGAGACCTCCAGGCGCTTGCCGCCGACCTCGACGACGACCGTCTCGCGGCCGGCGTCCTCTTCCGCCTCGGTGTCGGCGGGGGCGGCGAAGGGCTTGATGTCGTTGGTGAACTCGGTCTCGATCCAGCGGGTGTGGACGGTGAACGGGCCGGTGGAGCCGGTCAGTTCGGGGGCGAAGGCGGGGTCGCGGACCACGGTGCGGTGGAACGGGATCGCGGTGGCCATGCCCTCGACGGTGAACTCGTCCAGGGCGCGGGCGGCGCGCTGGAGGGCTTCGGCGCGGGTGCGGCCGGTGACGACGAGTTTGGCGAGCAGGGAGTCCCAGGCGGGGCCGATGACGCTGCCGGA
>NZ_JAYMHD010000018.1:0-2377 GCF_035656535.1 Streptomyces sp. H51 | reverse complement strand
CGGAGCCGGAGGCGTTCGTGGCGGCGTTGGCGGAGGCGTGGACGCGGGGCCTGCCCGTCGAATGGGACCGCCTGTTCGGGACCAGCGGCACTCGGCATGTCGAGCTGCCCACCTACCCCTTCCAGCACCAGCGCTACTGGCTCACCCCAGAACTGACCGCGCCCCGCGACGAGATCGAGGAGCAGTTCTGGCAGGCCGTCGACCACGACGACGTGGACGCCCTGCTCGGCACCCTGGAGATCGACCCGCAGACATCCCTGCGTGACGCACTGCCGCAGATGGCGTCCTGGCTGCGCAGGCGCCGCGCTCCCGAGACCCGGCGGGCTCTCGCCACCCTGCAGTCCACGGCCGACCCGGCCGAACTCGAGGCCGCGGTGGCGGCGCTGCGTGAAAAGCTCGGCGCACAGCCCGAGGCCGAGCAGCACCGCACCGTGCTCGAACTGGTGCGGGCCCACGCCGCCGCGGTCCTCGGTCATGACGGGCCCGGTGCCATCGACCCCGACCGGGCCTTCAGAGAGCTGGGGTTCGACTCCCTGGCCGCCGTCAACCTGCGCAACTGTCTCAACACCGCGACCGGACTGCGGTTGCCCGCCGCGTTCGCCTTCGACTACCCGACCCCGACCGCCGTCGCGGACTTCATACGCACCGAGGTAATCGGCGAGAACACCGCCGCGCGCACCGTCACGGCAGCCGGCGCGGCGTCTGACGAGCCGATCGCCATCGTCGGCATGGCGTGCCGCTACCCCGGCGGAGTCACCTCGCCCGAAGACCTGTGGCGGCTCGTCGACAGCGGTGCCGACGTCATCTCCGGCTTCCCCACCGACCGCGGCTGGGACCTGGATGCGCTCTACCACCCGGACCCGGACCACCCGGGGACCACGTACGTCCGCGAAGGCGGATTCCTCCACGACGCGGCCGAGTTCGACCCGGCGTTCTTCGGCATCTCGCCCCGTGAGGCGCTTGCCATGGACCCGCAGCAGCGCCTCGTCCTGGAGACCTCCTGGGAGGTCTTCGAACGCGCCGGCATCGACCCGACCGGAATCCGCAAGGCTCCCATCGGGGTCTTCGCGGGCGCCACCCAGCCCGGCTACTTCGGCGGCCTGCAGCAGATGGGCGGCGAAGGTGTCGAGGGCTACTCCCTGACCGGCAACCTCACCAGCGTCATCTCCGGCCGCATCGCCTACACCCTGGGTCTGGAGGGCCCGGCCCTCACCGTCGACACCGCCTGCTCCTCCTCGCTGGTCGCCCTGCACCTCGCCGCCCAGGCCCTGCGCCAGGGCGAGTGCACGCTCGCCCTGGCCGCCGGCGTCACGGTGATGCCGACGCCCGACCTGTTCGTCGAGTTCAGCCGTCAGCGCGGCCTCGCCAAGGACGGCCGCTGCAAGGCGTTCTCGGCCGCAGCGGACGGCACCGCCTGGTCGGAAGGGGTGGGCGTGCTGCTCCTGGAGCGCCTGTCGGACGCCCGCCGCAACGGCCATCAGGTGCTCGCGGTCGTACGGGGTTCCGCCGTCAACCAGGACGGTGCCTCGAACGGCCTCATGGCACCCAACGGGCCCTCCCAGCAGAGGGTGATCCGGCAGGCCCTGGCCAACGCCCGGCTCGGTCCCGCCGACGTGGACGCGGTCGAGGCGCACGGCACCGGCACGGCGCTGGGCGATCCGATAGAGGCGCAGGCCCTGCTCGCCACCTACGGGCGGGAGCGGGCCGAGGACCGGCCGCTGTGGCTCGGGTCGGTCAAGTCGAACATCGGCCACACCTCCGCAGCGGCGGGTGTGGCGGGTGTGATCAAGATGGTGATGGCGATGCGGCAGGGTGTGTTGCCGCGGACGTTGCATGTGGGGGAGCCGTCGCCGCATGTGGACTGGTCGGCGGGTGGGGTGGAGCTGCTGAGGGAGGCGGTGCCGTGGCCGGGGGCGGGGCGTCCGCGGCGGGCGGGTGTGTCGTCGTTCGGAGTCAGCGGGACGAACGCCCACGTCATCGTGGAGCAGGCCCCGGAGGAGTCGTCGGCAGGACGAGACGACGACTCTCCGGGTGAGGTCTCCGGTCTGGTGCCGTGGGTGCTGTCGGGGCATTCGGAGGCGGCGTTGCGTGCGCAGGCGGGCAGGTTGCGTCCGCTTGTGGGGGCATCGCCGGTGGATGTGGCGGCTGCTCTGGTGCGGACGCGGGCTGCGCTGGGGCAGCGGGCAGTGGTGCTGGCCTCGGACATCGAGGGGTACGAGGCTGGCTTGGACGCGCTGACCACAGGCGTGCCGGGGGCCGGCGTGGTGTGCGGTTCAGCTGTGCCCGGTGCTCGGGTGGCGTTGTTGTTCTCGGGGCAGGGGGCGCAGCGGGTTGGGATGGGGCGGGAGTTGTATGGGGCGTTTCCGGTGTTCGCGGC
>NZ_JAYMHD010000017.1:3627-5070 GCF_035656535.1 Streptomyces sp. H51 | reverse complement strand
GGGGCTGTTCGTGGTTTCAGAACCAACACAGTGGACGCGAGCAACTGAGGACAAGCCCTCGGCCTATTAGTACCGGTCACCTCCACCAGTTACCTGGCTTCCAGATCCGGCCTATCAACCCAGTCGTCTACTGGGAGCCTTACCCCATCAAGTGGGTGGGAGTCCTCATCTCGAAGCAGGCTTCCCGCTTAGATGCTTTCAGCGGTTATCCCTCCCGAACGTAGCCAACCAGCCATGCCCTTGGCAGAACAACTGGCACACCAGAGGTTCGTCCGTCCCGGTCCTCTCGTACTAGGGACAGCCCTTCTCAAGACTCCTACGCGCACAGCGGATAGGGACCGAACTGTCTCACGACGTTCTAAACCCAGCTCGCGTACCGCTTTAATGGGCGAACAGCCCAACCCTTGGGACCGACTCCAGCCCCAGGATGCGACGAGCCGACATCGAGGTGCCAAACCATCCCGTCGATATGGACTCTTGGGGAAGATCAGCCTGTTATCCCCGGGGTACCTTTTATCCGTTGAGCGACGGCGCTTCCACAAGCCACCGCCGGATCACTAGTCCCGACTTTCGTCCCTGCTCGACCCGTCGGTCTCACAGTCAAGCTCCCTTGTGCACTTACACTCAACACCTGATTGCCAACCAGGCTGAGGGAACCTTTGGGCGCCTCCGTTACCCTTTAGGAGGCAACCGCCCCAGTTAAACTACCCATCAGACACTGTCCCTGATCCGGATCACGGACCCAGGTTAGACATCCAGCACGACCAGACTGGTATTTCAACGACGACTCCCACCATACTGGCGTATGGCTTTCACAGTCTCCCAGCTATCCTACACAAGCCGAACCGAACACCAATATCAAACTGTAGTAAAGGTCCCGGGGTCTTTCCGTCCTGCTGCGCGAAACGAGCATCTTTACTCGTAGTGCAATTTCACCGGGCCTATGGTTGAGACAGTCGAGAAGTCGTTACGCCATTCGTGCAGGTCGGAACTTACCCGACAAGGAATTTCGCTACCTTAGGATGGTTATAGTTACCACCGCCGTTTACTGGCGCTTAAGTTCTCAGCTTCGCCCACCCGAAAGTGAGCTAACCGGTCCCCTTAACGTTCCAGCACCGGGCAGGCGTCAGTCCGTATACATCGCCTTACGGCTTCGCACGGACCTGTGTTTTTAGTAAACAGTCGCTTCTCGCTGGTCTCTGCGGCCACCCCCAGCTCACCATGCAAAATGGATCACCAGGTGTGGCCCCCCTTCTCCCGAAGTTACGGGGGCATTTTGCCGAGTTCCTTAACCATAGTTCACCCGAACGCCTCGGTATTCTCTACCTGACCACCTGAGTCGGTTTAGGGTACGGGCCGCCATGAAACTCGCTAGAGGCTTTTCTCGACAGCATAGGATCATCCACTTCACCACAATCGGCTCGGCATCAGGTCTCAGCCGTA
>NZ_JAYMHD010000017.1:0-3532 GCF_035656535.1 Streptomyces sp. H51 | reverse complement strand
TCCGGCCTACACCCTTACCCCGGGACAACCACCGCCCGGGATGGACTACCTTCCTGCGTCACCCCATCACTCACCTACTACCAGCTCGGGCCACCGGCTCCACCACTCCGACCTCGTCCGAAGACTCAGCCGGCGGCTTCACGGGCTTAGCATCACTGGATTCGATGTTTGACGCTTCACAGCGGGTACCGGAATATCAACCGGTTATCCATCGACTACGCCTGTCGGCCTCGCCTTAGGTCCCGACTTACCCTGGGCAGATCAGCTTGACCCAGGAACCCTTAGTCAATCGGCGCACACGTTTCTCACGTGTGAATCGCTACTCATGCCTGCATTCTCACTCGTCAACCGTCCACAACTACCTTCCGGTGCTGCTTCACCCGGCAGACGACGCTCCCCTACCCATCACAGCCTCCGTTGGGAGTACATGCTGCAATGACACGACTTCGGCGGTACGCTTGAGCCCCGCTACATTGTCGGCGCGGAATCACTAGACCAGTGAGCTATTACGCACTCTTTCAAGGGTGGCTGCTTCTAAGCCAACCTCCTGGTTGTCTCTGCGACTCCACATCCTTTCCCACTTAGCGTACGCTTAGGGGCCTTAGTCGATGCTCTGGGCTGTTTCCCTCTCGACCATGGAGCTTATCCCCCACAGTCTCACTGCCGCGCTCTCACTTACCGGCATTCGGAGTTTGGCTAAGGTCAGTAACCCGGTAGGGCCCATCGCCTATCCAGTGCTCTACCTCCGGCAAGAAACACACGACGCTGCACCTAAATGCATTTCGGGGAGAACCAGCTATCACGGAGTTTGATTGGCCTTTCACCCCTAACCACAGGTCATCCCCCAGGTTTTCAACCCTGGTGGGTTCGGTCCTCCACGAAGTCTTACCTCCGCTTCAACCTGCCCATGGCTAGATCACTCCGCTTCGGGTCTTGAGCGTGCTACTGAAACGCCCTCTTCGGACTCGCTTTCGCTACGGCTACCCCACCCGGGTTAACCTCGCAACACACCGCAAACTCGCAGGCTCATTCTTCAAAAGGCACGCAGTCACGAGAAGCACCGAAGTGCTTCCGACGCTCCCACGGCTTGTAGGCACACGGTTTCAGGTACTATTTCACTCCGCTCCCGCGGTACTTTTCACCATTCCCTCACGGTACTATCCGCTATCGGTCACCAGGGAATATTTAGGCTTAGCGGGTGGTCCCGCCAGATTCACACGGGATTTCTCGGGCCCCGTGCTACTTGGGTGTCTCTCAAACGAGCCGCTGACGTTTCGACTACGGGGGTCTTACCCTCTACGCCGGACCTTTCGCATGTCCTTCGCCTACATCAACGGTTTCTGACTCGTCCCACGGCCGGCAGACCGTGGAAGAGAGATCCCACAACCCCGCATACGCAACCCCTGCCGGGTCTCACACGCATACGGTTTGGCCTCATCCGGTTTCGCTCGCCACTACTCCCGGAATCACGGTTGTTTTCTCTTCCTGCGGGTACTGAGATGTTTCACTTCCCCGCGTTCCCTCCACTTGCCCTATGTGTTCAGGCAAGGGTGACAGCCCATGACGACTGCCGGGTTTCCCCATTCGGACACCCCCGGATCAAAGCCTGGTTGACGACTCCCCGGGGCCTATCGTGGCCTCCCACGTCCTTCATCGGTTCCTGGTGCCAAGGCATCCACCGTGCGCCCTTAAAAACTTGGCCACAGATGCTCGCGTCCACTGTGCAGTTCTCAAACAACGACCAGCCACCCGTCACACACCGACATCATCGATGCTTCACCGGGGCCGGCATCCGAGGGTTCATTCCCTCAGACACCCAACAGCGTGCCCGGCCAGGCCCCGTCCGGAGATCATGCGTTCCACGCTCTTGCGAGCAGTACTGGCAAGCCCCCGACCCGTGAACCCGGTCGAATAATCAACGTTCCACCCATGAGCAACCAGCACCGGACACTCGCCGGTGTACTGGCCTCTGGACCGCCAGGCGGCCTAGAAGTGCTCCTTAGAAAGGAGGTGATCCAGCCGCACCTTCCGGTACGGCTACCTTGTTACGACTTCGTCCCAATCGCTAGTCCCACCTTCGACAGCTCCCTCCCACAAGGGGTTGGGCCACCGGCTTCGGGTGTTACCAACTTTCGTGACGTGACGGGCGGTGTGTACAAGGCCCGGGAACGTATTCACCGCAGCAATGCTGATCTGCGATTACTAGCAACTCCGACTTCATGGGGTCGAGTTGCAGACCCCAATCCGAACTGAGACCGGCTTTTTGAGATTCGCTCCACCTCACGGTATCGCAGCTCATTGTACCGGCCATTGTAGCACGTGTGCAGCCCAAGACATAAGGGGCATGATGACTTGACGTCGTCCCCACCTTCCTCCGAGTTGACCCCGGCGGTCTCCTGTGAGTCCCCATCACCCCGAAGGGCATGCTGGCAACACAGAACAAGGGTTGCGCTCGTTGCGGGACTTAACCCAACATCTCACGACACGAGCTGACGACAGCCATGCACCACCTGTACACCGACCACAAGGGGGACCCTGTCTCCAGGGTTTTCCGGCGTATGTCAAGCCTTGGTAAGGTTCTTCGCGTTGCGTCGAATTAAGCCACATGCTCCGCTGCTTGTGCGGGCCCCCGTCAATTCCTTTGAGTTTTAGCCTTGCGGCCGTACTCCCCAGGCGGGGAACTTAATGCGTTAGCTGCGGCACCGACGACGTGGAATGTCGCCAACACCTAGTTCCCACCGTTTACGGCGTGGACTACCAGGGTATCTAATCCTGTTCGCTCCCCACGCTTTCGCTCCTCAGCGTCAGTAATGGCCCAGAGATCCGCCTTCGCCACCGGTGTTCCTCCTGATATCTGCGCATTTCACCGCTACACCAGGAATTCCGATCTCCCCTACCACACTCTAGCTAGCCCGTATCGAATGCAGACCCGGGGTTAAGCCCCGGGCTTTCACACCCGACGTGACAAGCCGCCTACGAGCTCTTTACGCCCAATAATTCCGGACAACGCTTGCGCCCTACGTATTACCGCGGCTGCTGGCACGTAGTTAGCCGGCGCTTCTTCTGCAGGTACCGTCACTCTCGCTTCTTCCCTGCTGAAAGAGGTTTACAACCCGAAGGCCGTCATCCCTCACGCGGCGTCGCTGCATCAGGCTTTCGCCCATTGTGCAATATTCCCCACTGCTGCCTCCCGTAGGAGTCTGGGCCGTGTCTCAGTCCCAGTGTGGCCGGTCGCCCTCTCAGGCCGGCTACCCGTCGTCGCCTTGGTGAGCCGTTACCTCACCAACAAGCTGATAGGCCGCGGGCTCATCCTTCACCGCCGGAGCTTTCAACCCCCACAGATGCCTGCGGAAGTGATATCCGGTATTAGACCCCGTTTCCAGGGCTTGTCCCAGAGTGAAGGGCAGATTGCCCACGTGTTACTCACCCGTTCGCCACTAATCCACCCCGAAGGGCTTCATCGTTCGACTTGCATGTGTTAAGCACGCCGCCAGCGTTCGTCCTGAGCCAGGATCAAACTCTCCGTGAATGT
>NZ_JAYMHD010000016.1:0-701 GCF_035656535.1 Streptomyces sp. H51 | reverse complement strand
GGTTCTGCTTGCGGATCTCGATCATGCGGCGGGTCCAGTGCAGCAGCGAGGACGGCGACGCCATCGACGCCTCCACGTTGGTGACCTGGTACCCGTAGACCGGGTCCATGATGGTCGGCAGGTACAGCCGGCCGGGGTCACTGGAGGAAAAACCTGCGTTGCGGTCGGGGGTCCACTGCATGGGGGTGCGGACGGCGTCGCGGTCGCCGAGCCAGATGTTGTCGCCCATGCCGATCTCGTCGCCGTAGTAGAGGATCGGGCTGCCGGGCAGGGACAGCAGCAGGGCGGTGAAGAGTTCGATCTGGTTGCGGTCGTTGTCGAGCAGCGGGGCGAGGCGGCGGCGGATGCCGATGTTGGCGCGCATGCGGGGGTCCTTGGCGTACTCGGCCCACATGTAGTCGCGTTCCTCGTCGGTGACCATCTCCAGGGTCAGCTCGTCGTGGTTGCGCAGGAAGATGCCCCACTGGCAGCCGGAGGGGATGGCGGGGGTCTTGGCGAGGATCTCGGAGACGGGGTAGCGGGACTCGCGGCGGACGGCCATGAAGATGCGGGGCATGACGGGGAAGTGGAAGGCCATGTGGCATTCGTCGCCGCCGGCGGCGTAGTCGCCGAAGTAGTCGACGACGTCCTCCGGCCACTGGTTCGCCTCCGCCAGCAGCACCGTGTCCGGGTACTGGGCGTCGATCTCCTTGCGCACCCGC
>NZ_JAYMHD010000015.1:282732-343267 GCF_035656535.1 Streptomyces sp. H51 | reverse complement strand
CCGAACCCCCGATTCCGCGCCGTTCCGAGGACGGACACCCCCCCCCCGGCCCCGACCCACCCCCCACCACCCGCGCTACGCGCACCCTTACCGAACCCGCACAGGCGCCGTAGGCACGACGCACCCTCCGAGTCCCGGGCAGGCCGCCGCAGGCACGACGCACCCTCCGAGTCCCGGGCAGGCCGCCGCAGGCACCCTCGTCAAGCCGCCGCAGGCACAACGCACACGCCGCCGCAGCCAGTTAGGCTCGACGCGTACCACCTTGATCCGACAGGAGGCCGAGGATGACCGCGCCGGGGCGCAGAAGCAGCACCTTCATACGGCTCCTGCGGCACGGCTTCACCGACCCGTCGGCCGCCGAGCGCCTCCTGGAAAGCCCGGAACTCACCGCCGTACGCAACGACCCGATCCTCCTCGACGCGCTCGGCGCCACCGCCGACCCCGACCTGGCCCTGCACGGCCTGGTCCGCCTCCTCGAAGCCCAGCCCGGCCCCGCCCCCACCGCCCGCCGCGAACTGCTCGACACGCTGACCTCGGCCAAGCCCTTCCGTGACCGCCTCCTCGGCGTGCTCGGCGCGTCCGCCGCCCTCGCCGACCACCTCGCCCGCCACCCCCGGGACTGGGAGGCGCTCGTCACGTACGAGCCGCGCGACCTGCACCCCGGCGTGCCGGAGTTCGAGCGGGGCCTGGCCGGCGCCACCGACCCGGTCGCACTCCGCGTCGCCTACCGCCGCTGCCTGCTGTCCATCGCCGCCCGCGACGTCTGCGGCACCATCGACGTCGCCCAGACCGCCGCCGAACTCGCCGACCTCGCCACCGCCACCCTGCGCGCCGCCCTCGCCGTGGCCTGCGCCGCCGCGCCCGGCGACGCCGCGCTGTGCCGGCTCGCGGTGATCGCGATGGGCAAGTGCGGCGGCCACGAACTGAACTACGTCTCCGACGTGGACGTCATCTTCGTCGGCCAGCCCGCCGACGGCGCCGACGAGGGCAAGGCGGTCCGGGCCGCCACGCGGCTCGCCTCGCACATGATGCGGATCTGCTCGGAGACGACCGTCGAGGGCTCGATCTGGCCGGTCGACGCCAACCTGCGCCCCGAGGGCCGCAACGGCCCCCTCGTCCGCACCCTCAGCAGCCACGTCGCCTACTACCAGCGCTGGGCCAAGACCTGGGAGTTCCAGGCCCTGCTCAAGGCCCGCCCGGTCGCCGGCGACCTCGCGCTGGGCGAGGAGTACATCGCCGCGCTCGACCCCCTGGTGT
This sequence comes from Streptomyces sp. H51, assembly GCF_035656535.1. Classification (NCBI taxonomy): domain Bacteria; kingdom Bacillati; phylum Actinomycetota; class Actinomycetes; order Kitasatosporales; family Streptomycetaceae; genus Streptomyces; species Streptomyces sp. H51. The sequence goes on along the minus strand of NZ_JAYMHD010000015.1, from coordinate 342,010 downwards.
GGCAGGCGGCGGAGCGCGAGAACTTCGTGGCGGACGTGCAGAAGATGCGGCGCCGGGTCGTGGAGAACATCCCCGCCACGGAGATCGACCGGGAGCTGAAGCTCGGCCCGGGCGGCCTGCGGGACGTCGAGTTCGCCGTCCAGCTGCTGCAACTGGTGCACGGCCGGACCGACGCCGCGCTGCGCAGCGGCACCACGCTGGACGCGCTGCAGGCGCTGGCGAGAGGCGGGTACGTGGGCCGCGCCGACGCGGTCCAGCTCGAGGACGCCTACCGCTTCCTGCGCTCCATGGAGCACCGTATCCAGCTGTACCGGCTGCGGCGCACGCACCTCGTGCCCGTGGAGGAGGCCGACCGGCGCCGCCTCGGCCGCTCCCTCGGCCTGCGCATCGACCCGGCCGCCGAGCTCGACCGCGAGTGGCGGCGGCACACCGGCGCCGTACGCCGCCTGCACGAGAAGCTGTTCTACCGCCCGCTGCTCGACGCGGTCGCCCAGCTCGCCCCCGGCGAGGCGCGGCTGAGCCCGGAGGCGGCCCGCGAGCGGCTGGTCGCGCTCGGCTACGCGGACCCGGCGGCGGCCCTGCGCCACCTGGAGGCCCTGGCGTCCGGCGTGAGCCGCAAGGCGGCCATCCAGCGGACCCTGCTGCCCGTGCTGCTCGGCTGGTTCGCGGACTCCGCCGACCCGGACGCCGGGCTGCTGAACTTCCGCAAGGTGTCGGACGCGCTGGGCAGGACGCCGTGGTACCTGCGGCTGCTGCGCGACGAGGGCGCCGCCGCGGAGAACCTCGCGCGGGTGCTGTCGGCCGGGCGGCTCGCCCCCGACCTGCTGATGCGCGCCCCCGAGGCGGTGGCCCTGCTCGGCGACGGCGACGCCGGCGGCCTGAATCCGCGCGGGCGCGCGCAGCTGGAGCAGGAGATCCTGGCCGCCGTCGGCCGCGCCGGGACCGCCGAGCAGGGGGCCAACGCGGCCCGCGGCGTCCGGCGCCGGGAGCTGTTCCGTACGGCCGCCGCGGACATCGTCGGCTCCTACGGCACCGAGGCCCAGCCGGCCGAGGCCGACCAGGGCGCGCTGGTGGACCGGGTCGGCGCCGCGGTGTCCGACCTGACGGCCGCGACGATCGCGGGCACCCTGCGCGCGGTGGTCAGGGGCGGCTGGGGGGACACGCTGCCCACCCGGTTCGCCGTCATCGGGATGGGCCGCTTCGGCGGGCACGAGCTGGGGTACGGCTCCGACGCCGACGTGCTGTTCGTGCACGAGCCGCGGGAGGGCGTCGACGAGCGGGAGGCGGCGGACGCGGCGAACAAGGTCGTCGCCGAGATGCGACGGCTGCTCCAGCTGCCCAGCGCCGACCCGCCCCTGCTCATCGACGCCGACCTGCGCCCCGAGGGCAAGTCCGGCCCGCTGGTGCGCACCCTGAAGTCGTACGAGGCCTACTACCGCCGCTGGTCGCTGGTGTGGGAGGCGCAGGCGCTGCTGCGGGCGGAACCGGTCGCCGGCGACGAGGACCTGGGACGCGCCTTCGTCGAACTCGTCGACCCGCTGCGCTACCCGGCGCGCGGGCTCGGCGACGACGCGGTGCGGGAGATCCGCCGGCTGAAGGCGCGGATGGAGTCGGAACGGCTGCCGCGCGGCGCCGACCCGAAGCTGCACACCAAGCTGGGACCGGGCGGCCTGTCGGACGTGGAGTGGACCGTCCAGCTGCTGCAGATGCGGCACGGGGCTACCGAGCCGGGCCTGCGCACCACCCGCACCCGCGAGGCGCTCGCGGCCGCGGCCGCCGCCGGCCTGATCGCGCAGGAGGACGCCGCCGTCCTCGACGAGGCCTGGGTGCTGGCGACCCGGGTGCGCAACGCGGTGATGCTCGTGCGGGGACGGGCCGGCGACACCTTCCCGTCGAACGCGCGGGAGCTGGCCGCGGTGGGGCGCTACCTGGGATACGGCCCCGGGCACGTCGGCGACATGCTCGACGCGTACCGGCGCACCGCCCGCCGTGCCCGGGGCGTGGCGGAGACGCTGTTCTACGGGGCGTGAGGAGCCGCGGACCCGCCCTCCGAGAACCCGCCCTCCGACACGACCCTGCCCTCCGACACGACCCTGCCCTCCGAGAACCCGTCCGAAGCCCCCGCCGAAGCCCCCCGCGAAGCCACCACCGCTCCCGCCGAGGCCCCCCGCGAAGCCACCACCGCTGCCGCGGGTACCGCCCCCGCCTCCGTTGGCACCACCCCCGCCGGTTCCGCCCCCGCCGGCACCCGCGAGAGCGCGTACGGCACGCTGCCGTACCACACCCACGCCACCGCGAAGCCGAACGTGAGGCACAGCAGGCCGCCCACCGCGTCGAGCCAGAAGTGGTTGGCGGTGGCGACGATGACCACCAGCGTCGCCGCCGGGTAGAGCAGACCCAGCACCCGCACCCACGGCAGCCGGGCCAGCGCGAAGATCGTCAGTCCGCACCACAGGGACCAGCCGATGTGCATCGACGGCATCGCGGCGTACTGGTTCGACATGTGCTTCAGGTCGCCGGAGGCCATCGAGCCCCACGTCTCGTGGACCATGACCGTGTCGACGAAGCCGTCGCCGCGCATCAGACGCGGAGGCGCCAGCGGATACAGGTAGTAACCGACCAGGGCCACACCCGTCGTCGCGAACAGGGCCAGCCGGGTCGCCGCGTACCGGCCCGGGTGACTGCGGTACAGCCACACCAGCACACCCAGCGTCACCACGAAGTGCAGTGTCGCGTAGTAGTAGTTCATGCCGACGATCAGCCAGGTCACCGAGTTGAGGCCGTGGTTGACGGAGTCCTCGACGGCGATGCCCAGCTGACGCTCCGTCTGCCAGATCCAGTCGGCGTTGCGCAGCGCCTCGGTCCGCTGCTCCGGGACGGCGTTGCGGATCAGCGAGTACGTCCAGTAACTCACCGCGATCAGCAGGATCTCGATCCAGATGCGGGGCCGGCCCGGAGAACGCAGCCGGCGCAGCCGGCCCGCCCGGTCGTCGCCCGTGACGGCCTGCGGAACGGCCACTTGCCCGCGGTCTTCCGGCCTGGTCACGAACGAGTCACCCATAGGCACAAAGTCTGCCAGAAACGCCTTCTGCCCCGATCATCCACCGGTCGGGTCCGCACCGCACGTTCTCCGCCCTGAGCACGATTCCGCCCTGAGACAGACCAAGGACCACCTGACGCATGCCAAGGACCACCTGACGCATGCCAAGGACCTGAGACACGCGCTACGAACGGTTCCGCTCCCCGGGCGCCGAAGCGGTCGAACCGCGCACCACCAGCTCCGGCATGAACACGAACTCGCTGTGCGGCGCCGGCGTCCCGCCGATCTCCTCCAGCAGCGTGCGCACCGCCGCCTGCCCCATCGCCGGGACCGGCTTGCGGATCGTGGTCAGCGGCGGGTCGGTGAAGGCGATCAGCGGGGAGTCGTCGAAGCCGACGACGGAGAAGTCCTTCGGGACCTCCAGGCCGCGCTGCCGGGCGGCCCGTATCGCGCCGAGCGCCATCATGTCGCTCGCGCACACCACCGCCGTGCAGTTCCGGTCGATCAGCGCGGTCGCGGCGGCCTGGCCGCCCTCCAGGGTGTAGAGCGAGTGCTGGACCAGCTCCGACTCGACCGTCTCCGCGCTCAGCCCCAGCTGGTCCTGCACGGCGCGCACGAACCCCTCGATCTTGCGCTGCACGGGCACGAACCGCTTCGGACCCAGGGCCAGGCCGATCCGGGTGTGCCCCAGCGACACCAGGTGCGTGACCGCCAGCGTCATCGCCGCGCGGTCGTCGGGCGAGATGAACGGCGCCTGCACCTTCGGCGAGAAGCCGTCCACCAGCACGTACGGCACGCCCTGGGCGCGCAGCCGGTCGTAGCGCTCCATGTCGGCGGTGGTGTCGGCGTGCAGTCCGGAGACGTAGATGATCCCGGCGACCCCGCGGTCGACGAGCATCTCCGTCAGCTCGTCCTCCGTCGAGCCGCCCGGGGTCTGGGTGGCCAGCACCGGGGTGTAGCCCTGCCGCGTCAGTGCCTGGCCGATGACCTGGGCGAGCGCCGGAAAAATGGGGTTCTCCAGCTCCGGGGTGATCAGGCCCACCAGGCCCTCGCTGCGCTGCCGCAGGCGCACCGGGCGTTCGTAGCCCAGGACGTCGAGCGCGGCCAGCACGGACTGGCGCGTGGTGGCGGCGACCCCCGGCTTCCCGTTGAGGACGCGGCTGACGGTCGCTTCGCTCACCCCCGCCTGAGCAGCGATATCGGCAAGCCGTGTGGTCACAGGACTCGACTGTAGCGGGCGCATGTCGCTCTGCGCGCCAATCGGACGCCGTGCGCGGCCGGTTGCACGGCTCGCTGCGGGCTGCTGCGTCATCGCGGTCCCTCGTGTTCGTCTTCGGCGTCCGTCTTCGGCGTCCGTCCGCAAGGGATGATTCCCCCGTCGGCAACATATGGCAAGAGCTTGCAGAGTCTTGCACAGGTGCCCCGCACCGCGCTCAACGGCGTCGATGGGGGGTTTCAAGGGGGTCGAGAGCAGGTCACGGGCGGGTAACTCTCGAATCGTCTTGCAGTTTTTTGCAGCAAGGTCTTTCGCTGCGCTTACATCGCTGTTACGTTCCCTGTCGCCCGGCCGCGGCAACGGCGCAGTCGGCAACACGGCAGGGAGCGGCAGACGGGGCCGCCCCCCGCACCACACGGGCTTTCACCCTCAAGGAGAACTCATGCGGCGTGGCATAGCGGCCACCGCGCTGGTGGCGTCCCTCGCCCTCGCGGCGACGGCCTGCGGCGGAAGCGACAGCGGCGACAACAAGGCCGACGGTCCGGTCACCATCACCTGGTGGGACACCTCCAACGCCACGAACGAGGCGCCGACGTACAAGGCCCTGGTCAAGCAGTTCGAGGCCGCCAACAAGGGCATCAAGGTCAAGTACGTCAACGTCCCCTTCGACCAGGCGCAGAACAAGTTCGACACCGCCGCCGGCTCCAAGGGCGCCCCGGACGTGCTGCGCAGCGAGGTCGGCTGGACCCCCGCCTTCGCCAAGAAGGGCTACTTCCTGCCGCTGGACGGCACCGAGGCCCTCGCGGACCGGAGCAAGTTCCAGCCCAACCTGATCGAGCAGGCCAAGTACGACGGCAAGACCTACGGCGTGCCGCTGGTCACCGACACCCTCGCGCTGGTCTACAACAAGGCGCTGTTCGAGAAGGCCGGCATCACCGAGGCCCCCAAGACCTGGGACGAGCTGAAGGCCGACGCCGCCAAGATCAAGACCAAGGCCAAGGTCGACGGCTACTGGGGCTCCACCCAGGCCTACTACGCGCAGACCTTCCTCTACGGCGAGGGCACCGACACCGTCGACGCCGCCGCCAAGAAGGTCACCGTGAACTCGGACGCCGCGAAGAAGGCGTACGGCACCTGGCTGAGCATGTTCTCCGGCAAGGGCCTGCACAAGGCCGACACCACCGCCGACGCCTACGCCCACATCCAGGACGCGTTCGTCAACGGCAAGGTCGCCGCGATCATCCAGGGCCCCTGGGAGATCACGAACTTCTACAAGGGTTCGGCCTTCTCGGACAAGTCCAACCTCGGCATCGCCACCGTCCCGGCCGGCTCCACCGGCAAGGCGGGCGCCCCGACCGGCGGCCACAACCTGTCGGTGTACGCCGGTTCCGACTCGGCGCACCAGAAGGCGGCACTGAAGTTCGTGAACTTCATGACCTCCGCGAAGACGCAGACGCAGATCGCGCTGAAGAACTCCACCCTGCCGACCCGCGACGACGCCTACACCGCCGAGGTCAAGGCCGACCCGGGCATCGCCGGCTACCAGACCGTGCTGCCCGCCGCCCAGCCGCGGCCGGCCCTGCCGGAGTACAGCTCCCTGTGGGGCCCGCTGGACACCGAGCTGCCGAAGATCGCCGGCGGCAAGGAGTCCCTCGACAAGGGGCTGGGCAACGCCGAACTGGCCATCGCCAAGCTGGTGCCCGACTTCAGCAAGTAAGCACGATCGGCCGCCGGGTCCCCCGCACACGGAAGGGGGGTCCGGCGGCACCGGCCTGTGCCCGGCCCGTCCCGTAGAACTTCCAGAAGGTGTCGAACATGACAGTCGCCATCGACCGCGCGACCGGCAGGCGCCGCGGTGACCGCGCGCCCGAGCCCGGGCTGGGCCGGCGCCTCAAGAACAGCTACCGAAGGCACTGGTACGCCTACGCGATGATCACCCCGGTGGCGGTCGTCCTCGGCGTCCTCGTGCTCTACCCCCTGGCGTACGGCCTCTACCTCACCCTCACCGACGCCAACAGCCTCAACACCGCGCGCACGATCGGCGTCAACCACATCGACGCCACCTACAAGTTCATCGGGCTCGACAACTACAAGGACATCCTGTTCGGCGCGACGTCGTACGACCGCTTCTGGTCGCACTTCATCTGGACGATCGTGTGGACCGCGCTGTGCGTCGCCCTGCACTACTCGATCGGCCTCGGTCTCGCCCTGCTGCTCAACCAGCGGATGCGCGGCCGTACCTTCTACCGGCTGATCCTGATCCTGCCCTGGGCCGTGCCGACCTTCGTCACCGTCTTCGGCTGGCGCTTCATGCTCGCCGACGGCGGCATCATCAACCTCTTCCTCGACGCCCTGCACCTGCCGGCGCCGGACTGGCTGGAGGACACCTTCTGGCAGCGGTTCGCCGCCATCATGGTCAACACCTGGTGCGGTGTGCCGTTCATGATGGTCTCGCTGCTCGGCGGCCTGCAGTCCATCGACTCCTCGCTGTACGAGGCCGCCGAGATGGACGGCGCCACCGCCTGGCAGCGCTTCCGTTACGTCACCCTTCCGGGCCTGCGGTCCGTCAGCTCCACCGTCGTCCTGCTCGGCATCATCTGGACCTTCAACCAGTTCGCCGTGATCTTCCTGCTGTTCGGCAACACCGCCCCGGACGCCCAGATCCTCGTGACGTGGGCCTACTACCTGGGCTTCGGGCAGCAGCCGCGTGACTTCGCGCAGTCGGCCGCGTACGGCATCCTGCTGCTGGCCATCCTGATCGTCTTCACCTCCTTCTACCGCCGCTGGCTGAACCGCGACGAGCAGCAGCTCGCGATCTGAGGCAGGAGCTTTCATGAGTACGACCACCGTCGAGACCTCCGCCGACGTGACCAAGAAGGACGCCGCGGCCGCCCCGCCGCGCGGGGCCCGCCGGCGCGGCGAGCGCAGCCCCGGCGCCGTGTTCGCCTCGCACGCCGTCCTGATCACGGCGAGCCTGATCGCCCTCTTCCCGATCGCCTGGCTGGTCTACCTGTCCCTCGGCCCGGACAAGGACGACTACCTCCACCCGGGTGGCATCTGGGCGAAGATGACGTTCGACAACTACTCGTTCGTCGTCCAGCACACCGAGTTCTTCAATTGGCTGAAGAGCTCCCTGATCGTCTCGCTCGGCACCACGGTCGTCGGCGTCCTGATCGCCGCGACCACCGGCTACGCGGTCTCCCGGATGCGCTTCCCCGGCTACAAGAAGTTCATGTGGGTGCTCCTGGTCACCCAGATGTTCCCGGTGGCCGTACTGATGGTGCCGATGTACCAGATCCTGTCGGACCTTCAGCTCATCGACAACTACCTCGGCCTGATCCTCGTGTACTGCTCGACCGCGGTGCCGTACTGCGCGTGGCTGCTGAAGGGCTACTTCGACACCATCCCCTTCGAGATCGACGAGGCCGGCCGCGTCGACGGGCTGACCCCGTTCGGCACCTTCGCCCGCCTGATCCTGCCGCTCGCCAAGCCGGGCCTGGCCGTCGCCGCCTTCTACAGCTTCCTCACGGCCTTCGGCGAGGTCGCGTTCGCGTCGACGTTCATGCTGTCGGACACGAAGTACACCTTCGCCGTCGGCCTGCAGACCTTCGTCAGCGAGCACGACGCGCAGCGCAACCTGATGGCCGCGACCGCGGTGCTGATCGCGATACCGGTCTCCGCGTTCTTCTACCTCGTGCAGAAGAACCTGGTCACCGGACTCACCGCGGGCGGCACGAAGGGCTGACGCCCCGGACCCCGGGGCGGCCGCGGCTTCTGTCCGGCCCCGCTGTCACCGCGGCCGCCTCGTCATCCGCCGCCGTATCCACCACCCGATCCTCGTCACCAAGGACGCCATGAGCCAGCAGCACTCCGCCGACCCGGCCCCGACGCCTTCCTCCCGAGCAGCCGTCGCCACCGTCGCCAAGCGCAGCGACTGGTGGCGGGACGCGGTGATCTACCAGGTCTATCCGCGCAGTTTCGCCGACAGCAACGGAGACGGCATGGGCGACCTGGAAGGCGTCCGCATCCGTCTGCCGTACCTGCGCGACCTCGGGGTGGACGCCGTGTGGCTCAGCCCCTTCTACGCCTCACCGCAGGCCGACGCCGGCTACGACGTCGCCGACTACCGCGCCGTGGACCCCATGTTCGGCAACCTCCTGGACGCCGACGCGCTGATCCGGGACGCGCACGCGCTCGGCCTGCGGATCATCGTCGACCTGGTGCCCAACCACTCCTCCGACCAGCACGAGTGGTTCAAGCGGGCGCTGCGCGAGGGCCCCGGCTCCCCGCTGCGCGACCGCTACCACTTCCGCCCCGGCAAGGGTGCCGGCGGCGAACTGCCGCCCAACGACTGGGAGTCCATCTTCGGCGGCCCGGCCTGGACCCGGGTCACCGAACCGGACGGCACCCCCGGCGAGTGGTACCTGCACCTCTTCGCCCCCGAGCAGCCCGACTTCAACTGGGAACACCCGGCCGTCGGCGACGAGTTCCGCTCCATCCTGCGCTTCTGGCTCGACATGGGCGTCGACGGCTTCCGCATCGACGTCGCCCACGGCCTGGTCAAGGCCGACGGCCTGCCCGACCTCGGCTCCCACGACCAGGTGAAGCTGCTGGGCAACGATGTCATGCCGTTCTTCGACCAGGACGGCGTGCACGAGATCTACCGGCAGTGGCGACTGATCCTCGACGAGTACGCCGGGAGTGAGCAGGGGCCCGAAGGGCCTTCCGCGGAAGAGCGGGGGCGGGAGACGGGTGGGCGGATCTTCGTCGCCGAGGCGTGGACGCCGACCGTCGAGCGGACCGCCAACTACGTCCGCCCGGACGAGCTGCACCAGGCCTTCAACTTCCAGTACCTGGCCACCGCATGGGACGCCGCGGAGCTGCGCGAGGTCATCGACCGCACGCTGGAGTCGATGCGCCCGGTCGGCGCCCCCGCCACCTGGGTGCTGTCCAACCACGACGTCACCCGGCACGCCACCCGCTTCGCCAACCCGCCCGGCCTCGGCACCCAGATCCGCCTCGCCGGCGACCGCGAACTGGGCCTGCGCCGCGCCCGCGCGGCGACCCTGCTGATGCTGGCGCTGCCCGGCTCCGCCTACGTGTACCAGGGTGAGGAACTCGGCCTCCCGGACGTCGTCGACCTGCCCGACGAGGTGCGCCAGGACCCGGCGTACTTCCGCGGCGCCGGCCAGGACGGCTTCCGCGACGGCTGCCGGGTGCCGATCCCGTGGACGCGCACGGGATCGTCGTACGGCTTCGGCGGCGCGGGCAGCTGGCTGCCGCAGCCGGCGGGCTGGGGCGAGCTGAGCGTCGAGGCCCAGACCGGCGTCCCCGGCTCGACGCTGGAGATGTACCGCTCCGCCCTCGCCGTGCGCCGCTCCCACCCCGACCTGGGCGCGGGCGACGCGGTGGAGTGGCTGCGCGCACCGGAGGGCGTACTGGCCTTCCGCCGCGGCGACTTCGTGTGCGTCGCCAACACCGCCGGCGAGCCGGTGACCACCCCGGCCTACGGCCGGGTCCTGCTGGCCAGCGGCGAGATCGCCGAGACGGCGGACGGCGAGGCGAAGCTGCCCGCCGACACCACGGTCTGGTGGACGACCGCCTGACACCCGGCGCCTGACGCGCGCGGCGGCCCGGTCACCGTTTCCCCGGTGACCGGGCCGCGTGGTGCGGGGTCCCGCCTCCGGCTGTCGCCGGTGCGGTCAGGGGCGCGTCGGGGTTCCGGAGAGCCCCGGAGGAACCTTCGAGAACGGGGGACGGGGTCCGTACGACTCCTGAGCGTGGGGTGTTTGAGCGATTCACGTCAAGGTCGGGGCTGAAAACTCTTGCCGTGATTTGCATGACTCTTGCTGTAAGTCTTTCGGCAGCGGTACGGTCACCGCCGCCCGGCAACGACGCCCGGCCGTCACCGCAAGGAGCCCCCACCGTGATACGGAGATGGTCCGTCACCGCGACCGCGCTCGCCGCCACGGCGGCAGCCGTCCTGGCCCCCGGAACCGCCCACGCCTCCCCACCCGGCACCAAGGACGTCACCGCGGTCCTCTTCGAGTGGAACTACGCCTCGGTCGCCAAGGAGTGCACCGGCACCCTCGGCCCGGCCGGCTACGGATACGTCCAGGTCTCACCGCCCGCCGAGCACATCCAGGGCTCGCAGTGGTGGACGTCGTACCAGCCCGTCAGCTACAAGATCGCCGGCCGTCTCGGCGACCGCACGGCCTTCCGGAACATGGTGAACACCTGTCACTCGGCCGGCGTCAAGGTCGTCGTCGACACGGTGATCAACCACATGTCGGCGGGCAGCGGCACCGGCACCGGCGGCTCGTCGTACACGAAGTACAACTACCCCGGCCTGTACTCGAGTTACGACTTCGACGACTGCACCGCGCAGGTCTCGAACTACCAGGACCGCTGGAACGTCCAGCACTGCGAACTGGTCGGCCTGGCCGACCTCGACACGGGTGAGGAGTACGTCCGCAGGACCATCGCGGGGTACATGAACGACCTGCTCACCCTCGGCGTCGACGGCTTCCGCATCGACGCGGCCAAGCACATCGACACTGCCGACCTCGCCAACATCAAGTCCCGGCTGACGAACCCGAACGCCTACTGGAAGCAGGAGGTCATCTACGGCAGCGGGGAGGCCGTCCAGCCCACCGAGTACACCGGCAACGGGGACGTGCAGGAGTTCCGCTACGCCTACGACCTCAAGCGCGTCTTCAACAACGAGAACCTCGCCTACCTGAAGAACTACGGCGAGGGCTGGGGCTACATGAGCGGCTCGGTGGCCGGCGTCTTCGTCGACAACCACGACACCGAGCGCAACGGCTCCACCCTGAACTACAAGGACGGCGCCAACTACACCCTGGCCAACGTGTTCATGCTCGCCTGGCCCTACGGCGCCCCGGACGTCAACTCCGGCTACGAGTGGTCCGATGCGGACGCCGGCCCGCCCAACGGCGGCCAGGTCGACGCCTGCTGGCAGAACGGCTGGAAGTGCCAGCACGCCTGGCCGGAGATCAAGTCCATGGTCGCCTTCCGCAACGCGGTGCGGGGCCAGTCGGTGACCGACTGGTGGGACAACGGCGGCGACGCGATCGCCTTCGGGCGGGGCGCCAAGGGCTACGTCGCCATCAACCACGAGCCGGGCGCGCTGAGCCGGACCTACCAGACCTCGCTGCCCGCGGGCACGTACTGCAACGTGCAGAACAACACGACCGTGACGGTGAACGGCAGCGGCCAGTTCACCGCCACCCTGGGCGCGAACACCGCCCTGGCGATCTACGCGGGCAAGTCGAGCTGCTGATCCACCGGGTGCGCGGTTGAAAGTTCTTACCAGTTCTTTCAGGACTCTTGCTGTAAGCGTTTCGACGGCGATACGGTCGCGCGGAATCGGACCCACCAGAGCCGTAAGCGCCAACAGGGCCGTAAGCGCAAGGAGTCCACGTCTGTGATACCGAGATGGCCGACGCCGTCGAGGCGCCGTACCGCGCATGCCGGACGAGTCGCTGCGGTCACCGTGACCGCACTGGCCGCAGCACTCGTCCAGCCCCTCGCCGCCAGGGCCGACACCCCGCCCCCGCCGCCGTCCGACGCGAGGCTCGCCGCCGAGCCCGCCCGGCACGACGACACCCGGGAGCAGTTCTACTTCGTCATGCCGGACCGGTTCGCCAACGGCGACACCGCCAACGACAGGGGCGGCCTGACCGGCAGCCGCCTGTCCACCGGCTACGACCCCACCGACAAGGGCTTCTACCAGGGCGGCGACCTCAAGGGCCTGACGAAGAAGCTCGACTACATCAAGGGTCTGGGCACCACCGCCATCTGGATGGCCCCGATCTTCAAGAACCGGCCCGTGCAGGGGACGGGCGACAACGCCTCGGCCGGCTACCACGGTTACTGGATCACCGACTTCACCCAGGTCGACCCGCACTTCGGCACCAACGCCGACCTGGAGACCCTCATCGACAAGGCGCACGCCAAGGGCATGAAGGTCTTCTTCGACGTCATCACCAACCACACCGCCGACGTCGTCGACTACGAGGAGAAGTCCTACAACTACCTTTCCAAGGGTGCCTTCCCGTACCTGACGAAGGACGGCGAGCCCTTCGACGACGCCGACTACGCGGACGGCACCCGCGGCTTCCCCGCGGTCGACGCCGACTCCTTCCCGCGCACCCCGAAGGCCACCGGCGCGGACAAGGTCCCGTCCTGGCTCAACGACCCGACGATGTACCACAACCGGGGCGACTCCACCTACGCGGGCGAGTCCACCACGTACGGCGACTTCTCCGGGCTCGACGACCTGTGGACCGAGCGTCCCGAGGTGGTCAAGGGGATGGAGAAGATCTACCAGCGCTGGGTGCGCGACTTCGACATCGACGGCTTCCGCATCGACACCGTCAAGCACGTCGGCATGGAGTTCTGGACCCAGTGGGCCACCGCCCTCGACGCCTACGCCAAGAAGCGCGGCCGGGACGACTTCTTCATGTTCGGCGAGGTCTACTCGGCCGACACCTCCATCACCTCGCCGTACGTCACCCAGGGCCGCCTCGACGCCACCCTCGACTTCCCCTTCCAGGAGGCGGCCCGCCAGTACGCCTCCCAGGGCGGCAGCGCGCGCAAGCTCGCCTCCGTCTTCGGCGACGACTACAAGTACACGACCGACAAGGCCAACGCCTACGAGCAGGTCACCTTCCTCGGCAACCACGACATGGGCCGCATCGGCCACTTCCTGAACCAGGACAACCCGAAGGCCACCGACGCGGAGATCCTGAAGAAGGACGAGCTGGCCAACGAGCTGATGTTCCTCAGCCGCGGCAACCCGGTCGTCTACTACGGCGACGAGCAGGGCTTCACCGGCTCCGGCGGCGACAAGGACGCCCGCCAGACGATGTTCGCCTCGAAGGTCGCCGACTACCTCGACGACGAGGAGATCGGCACCGACCGCACCCACGCCAGCGACGCCTACGACCGGGCCGCCCCGCTGTACCGGCAGATCGCGGCGCTGTCCAAGCTGCGCAAGGCCAACCCGGCGCTCGCCGACGGCGTGCAGACCGAGCGTTACGCGGCCGACGGCGCCGGCGTCTACGCCTTCTCCCGCACCGACGCCAGGACCGGCACCGAGTACGTCGTCGCCTTCAACAACGCCGCCGAGGCCAGGACGGCGACCTTCCCGACCGGCTCCGCCGCGATGCGGTTCACCGGCCTCTACGGCACCGACGCCACGGTCACCTCGGACGCCGACAAGAAGATCACCGTCACCGTGCCGGCCGGCTCGGCGATCGTGCTGAAGGCCGCGGGCCGGCTCGCCGCCCCGGCCGCGAAGCCGACCGTCACCCTGACCGCCCCGGCGGCCGGCGCCACCGGCACCGTCGAGGTCGGCGCCGACACCGACGGCGGCCGGCTGAACCGGGTCGTCTTCGCCGCCCAGACCGGCAACGGTCCCTGGCAGGTGCTCGGCTCCGCCGACCACGCCCCCTACAAGGTCACCCAGGTCATCGGCAAGGACGTACCGGCCGGCACCGCCCTGCGCTACAAGGCGGTCGTGATCGACTCGGCCGGGCACACCGCGAGCGCCACGGCGAGCAGCACCACCGGCACCCCGCCCGCCGAGGAGGTGCCCACCGCCTCCTCCCGCGACTACGCGGTCGTCCACTACAAGCGCGCCGACGGCGACTACGGCAACTGGGGCCTGTACGCCTGGGGTGACCTCGCCGACGGCGAGGCCACGAACTGGCCGGACAGCCACCCGTTCACCGGCCGCGACGCCTACGGCGCCTTCGCCTGGGTCAAGCTGAAGCCGGGCGCCTCCGGCGTCGGGTTCCTCGTCATCGACAAGGACGGCAACAAGGACGTCTCCGCCGACCGGTCCATCGACGTCACCAGGACCGGTGAGGTCTGGATCGAGCAGGGCAAGGCCGACGTGCAGACGCAGCGGCCCGACCAGCCCGCCCAGGACACCACCAAGGCGGTGCTGCACTACCACCGCGCTGGGGGCACCTCCCAGGCTTTCGGCTCTGGGGGAGGGGACTACGACGGCTGGGGCCTGCACGTGTGGACGGGCGCGGCGAACCCCACCGAGTGGTCGAACCCCCTGAAGCCGGTGAAGACTGACGCCTATGGTGCGGTCTTCGAGGTGCCGCTCAGCGACGGCGCCACCAGCCTCAGCTACATCCTCCACAAGGGCGACGAGAAGGACCTGCCCGCCGACCAGTCCCTGGACCTCAAGACCAACGGTCACGAGGTGTGGCTGTTGAACGGCCAGGAGAAGTACCTGCTGCCGCAGCCCGCGGGCAGCGCGGCCGCGCTCGACCTGACCACCTCCAAGGCGGTCTGGATCGACCGGAACACCGTCGTCTGGAACGGGTCCGACGCCGCAGCCTCCACCCAGCTGGTCTACTCCCGCGACGGCTCGATCACCGTCAAGGACGGTGCCCTCACCAGCGACGACGAGCGCTGGCTGCGGCTGACCAGGACCAGCCTCACCGACGCGCAGAAGGCGAAGTTCCCGCACCTGAGGAACCACACCGCCTTCTCCGTCGACCCGCGCGACCGCGACCGGGTCCGCGCGGCCCTGCGCGGCCAGGTCGTCGCCTCCCAGCGCGCGGCCAACGGCGCGGTGCTCGCGGCGACCGGTGTGCAGATCGCCGGCGTGCTCGACGACCTGTACGACGCGACGGCGGCGAAGCTCGGCCCGGTCTTCCACCACGGCAGGCCCACCCTGTCCGTGTGGGCGCCGACCGCGCGGTCCGTGAAGCTGGACCTGGCCGGAGCCACCGTCCCCATGAAGCGCGACGCCGCCACCGGCGTCTGGTCCGTCACCGGCCCGGCGTCCTGGAAGGGCAAGCCCTACCGGTACGTGGTCAGGGTGTGGGCGCCCAGCGTCCGCAAGGTCGTCACCAACGAGGTCACCGACCCCTACTCGCTGGCCCTCACCGCGAACTCGGAGCGCAGCCTGGTCGTCGACCTCGACGACCGGTCCCTCGCCCCGAGCGGCTGGTCGGCGTACACCAAGCCCGCCGCCGTGCCGCTCAGGGACGCGCAGATCCAGGAGCTGCACATCCGCGACTTCTCGGTCGCGGACCGCACCTCCGCCCACCCCGGCACCTACCTGGCCTTCACCGACAAGGACAGCGACGGCTCGAAGCACCTGCGCAGGCTCGCGAAGTCCGGCACCTCCTACGTCCACCTGCTCCCGGCGTTCGACATCGCGACGATCCCCGAGCGGAAGGCCGACCAGGCCACCACCGACTGCGACCTGGCCTCCTACCCGGCCGACTCCGACAAGCAGCAGGAGTGCGTGGCGAAGACCGCCGCGAAGGACGCCTACAACTGGGGCTACGACCCGTACCACTACACGGTCCCCGAGGGCTCCTACGCCACCGACCCGGACGGCACGGCCCGCACGGTCCAGTTCCGCAGGATGGTCAAGGCGCTCAACGAGGACGGCCTCCGGGTCGTGATGGACGTCGTCTACAACCACACCGCGGCCGGCGGCCAGGCGGACACCTCCGTCCTGGACAGGGTGGTGCCCGGCTACTACCAGCGGCTCCTCGCCGACGGCTCGGTGGCCAACAGCACCTGCTGCGCCAACACCGCCCCCGAGAACGCCATGATGGGCAAGCTGGTCGTCGACTCGGTCGTCACCTGGGCCAAGGAGTACAAGGTCGACGGCTTCCGCTTCGACCTCATGGGCCACCACCCGAAGGCCAACATCCTGGCGGTGCGCAAGGCCCTGGACGCGCTGACCCCCGCGAAGGACGGCGTCGACGGCAAGAAGATCATCCTGTACGGCGAGGGCTGGAACTTCGGCGAGGTCGCCGACGACGCCCGCTTCGTGCAGGCCACCCAGAAGAACATGGCCGGCACCGGCATCGCCACCTTCTCCGACCGGGCCCGTGACGCGGTGCGCGGCGGCAGCCCCTTCGACGCCGACCCCGGCATCCAGGGTTTCGCCTCCGGCCTCTACACCGACCCCAACTCCTCCACCGCCAACGGCACTCCGGCCGAGCAGAAGGCCCGCCTGCTGCACTACCAGGACCTGATCAAGGTCGGGCTGTCCGGCAATCTCGCCAAGTACCGCTTCACCGGCACCGACGGCACGGAGGTCACCGGCGCCGAGGTCGACTAC
This sequence comes from Streptomyces sp. H51, assembly GCF_035656535.1. Classification (NCBI taxonomy): domain Bacteria; kingdom Bacillati; phylum Actinomycetota; class Actinomycetes; order Kitasatosporales; family Streptomycetaceae; genus Streptomyces; species Streptomyces sp. H51. The sequence goes on along the minus strand of NZ_JAYMHD010000015.1, from coordinate 325,624 downwards.
GGCGGCTCGCCCGCCGGCTACGCCGACGCGCCCGGCGACGCCCTCGCCTACGTGGACGCGCACGACAACGAGTCCCTGTTCGACGCGCTGACCTACAAGCTGCCCGCGTCGACGAGCCCCGCCGACCGGGCCCGGATGCAGGTCCTGGCGATGGCGACGGCCGCCCTCTCGCAGGGCCCGTCCCTGTCCCAGGCCGGCACCGACCTGCTGCGCTCGAAGTCGCTGGACCGCAACTCCTACGACAGCGGCGACTGGTTCAACGCCATCCACTGGAACTGCGCCGACGGCAACGGCTTCGGCCGCGGGCTGCCTCCGGCGGCCGACAACGCCTCCAAGTGGCCGTACGCGAAGCCCCTGCTGAGCACGGTGAAGGTGGGCTGCCCGCAGATCGACGCGGCCTCCGGCGCCTACCGCGACCTGCTGCGGATCCGCACCACGGAGAGCGTCTTCTCGCTCGCCACCGCCGACCAGGTGCAGTCGAAGCTCTCCTTCCCGCTGTCGGGGAAGGAGGAGACGCCGGGCGTGATCACCATGGAACTGGGTGACCTCGTCGTCGTGTTCAACGCGACGCCGAAGGAGAGCACGCAGCGGGTCGACGCCCTCGCGGGCACGGCCTACCGGCTGCACCCGGTGCAGCGCGACGGGACGGACACGGTCGTCAAGTCCGCCTCCTACGACCGCCGGTCCGGGACGTTCACCGTTCCGGCCAGGACGGTGGCGGTCTTCTCCCGCGGCTAGCGCTCGGGCACTACCTTGGTGGGGCAGGCCGCCGCAGCGGTCTGCCCCACCGGTGCTGTCCAGGGGCTGATATGGACGTCGACGGCAAGCCGAGCGACATGACCGTGCTGGTCGTGGAGGACCCGGCCGCCGGCCGGTACGCCCTGGGCCGCGTGCTGCGGCGCGCCGGCCACCGGGTGGTCCCGGCCACCACCGCCGGCGAGGCGCTCGACGAAGTCGACGTACGGCTGCGCAAGGGCATCCTGCCCGACGTGGCCCTGGTCGACGTGGGCCTGCCGGACATGAGCGGTTTCGAGCTGTGCCGCCGGCTCAAGGCGCGGCCGCGCACGGCCGGCCTGCCCGTCGTGCACTTCTCGGCCTCCGCCCTGGCCCCGGGCGACCGCCACCGGGTGCTCGACGCGGGCGGCGAGGCGTATCTGACGGTGCCGGCCGAGCCGGAGGAGATCGAGGCGGTGGTCCGCTCCGCGGTGCGTGCCGCGCGGCTGCGCGCCGACGACCGGGCGGTCCTGCGGCGGCTGACACTGCTGTCGGAGGCGATCGTCACCGTGCAGACCGCGCGTTCCCTGCCGGAACTCGCCGACGCCGCGGCCGAGGGCACCGCCCGGCTGACCGGCACCCCCGCCGCCGTCTTCGTCCTCGGCACCGACGACGAGCTGTACCGCGGCCTGTCCCGCGACCGCACCTCGCTCGCGCTGCCGGACGAGGACGCCCACCGGGCCGTGGCCGCGGTGCTCAGGCGGCTCACCCGCGGGCAGGCCGGGGTGCAGCTCACCACCGTCCCGGCGCCGCTGTGGCCCGCCGGGTTCTTCCGGCCCGGCGTGCAGCACGACGCCCGCCTCGCGCTGGTCCTCACCGAGGAGGGCAGGGCGCCGGTGTGCCTGGCCGCGCCCACCCGGGGCATGCGCCGGCTCGGTCCCGAGGACGAGGCGCTGGTGGCCCGGCTGGCGCAGGCCACCGCCCTGGCCGCCGAGCCGCTGCTGATGTACCAGGCCGAACGGCACGTCGCCCTCACCCTCCAGCACAGTTTCCTGCCCCAGCCGCACCGGCTGCCGTCGCTGCCCGGCGTCGACGTCGCCGTGCGGTACGTGCCCGCGTCCCGGCAGACCGAGATCGGCGGCGACTTCTACGCCGTCCTGCGCACCGGGCAGGGCGTGCTCGCCGTGGTCGGCGACGTCGTCGGGCACTCGCTGGAGGCGGCCACCGTGATGGTGGAGATCCGGCACGCGCTGCGCGCCTACTGCGTGGAGGAGAGCGACCCGGCCGTGCTCGCCGGGCGGCTGGACCGGATGCTGCGGCACTACCACCCCGAGGTCACCGCCACCGTCTGCCTGGCGTTGATCGACCCGGACACCGGGCGCACCCGCGTCGCCAACGCGGGCCACATCCCGCCGCTCGTCGTCCGGGATGCCGGCAGCGCCGACTACGTCGAGGCCGCGGGCCCGCTGCTGGGCCTGGGTGTGCCCCATCCGCCGCCCACCGAGGTGCTGTTGGAGCGCACCGACCGGCTCCTGATGGTCACCGACGGCCTGATCGAGACCCGCGGCACCGACCTGTCGGTCTCCATGGAGCAGCTGCGGGCGGCCGCCGCCGGGTCGCTGCCCGGCCTGGACGCCCTGTGCGACACGCTCCTGACCTGCTTCGGTCACGACCGGGAGGACGACATCGCGATGCTGGCCCTGCGGTTGGGGTGAGTCCGCCGACCCGGAAGAGGAGCCCCATGCCGCAGATCACCGTCGACCACTCGGACCTCCTCGGGTCCGCCTGCGACCGGGAGGGCTTCGCCCGGGACCCGCACGCCGCGGTCGTCGAGACGGCGCACGCCGAGCCGGAGGCCTGCAAGACGCAGTTCCGCCCGTCCGCGCTCACCGCGTTCGGCCACGACGATCCCGGCGAGCGCGGTCACGCCGTCGTGCACGTCACCGTCGGACTGCTCGCCGGCCGCACCGACGAGACGAAGGCGAGGCTGACCGAGGCGGTGCTGGAGCCGCTGAGGAAGCACGTGGCCGACGACGGCCCGGTGCCGCACGCCTCCGCCGAGATCCGCGACCTGGACGCGTCCTACCGGAAGTTCGAGCGCTGACGGGTCGGGGCCGGGCAGCGACCGGCGCGGTCAGGACGCCAGCGCGATCAGCCGCGCGGCCAGCTCGCTGAACGGGCCGTCGCCCGGCTCGTCCTGCAAGGTTCGGCGCAGCAGCGCGCCCGTCTCCTCGTCGTGGACGGCGCTCACCGCGGCCAGCGCGGCGAAGTCGTGGACGAGCTGCACCTCCAGCTCGGCGCGCGGGATGCGCCGGCCGTCCAGCCAGATCAGCGCCGTCGACTCGGCGAGCGAGATCCAGGAGCGGACGACCAGTTCCAGTCGCGGGGGCGCCTCCTGGATGCCGAGGTGCGACAGGATCTGGTCGTACGCGGCCTGCCGTACGGAGTCGATGAGCGCGTTCGTCGCCGACGAGCCGACGGCCGGACCGCCGCGCATCAGCGCCGAGAAGCCGGGGCCGTGCTCCTCCACGAAGTCGAAGAAGCGGCGCATCACCCGCAGCAGCCGCGCCCCCAGCGGCCCTTGCCGCGGTTCCACGAACCGGCCCGCGAGATCGTCCGCGGCACGCCTCAACGCGGCCTCGTACAGGCTGAGTTTGCCGGGGAAGTAGTGGTACACCAGCGGGCGCGAGATGCCGGCGGCGGAGGCTATCTCGTCGATGGAGACGTCGTCGGGCGAGCGTTGGCTGAACAGTTCGAGGGCGACGCCGATCAACTGCTGCCGCCGTTCCTCGACTCCCATTCTGCGGCGTACCCCGGTAGTCATGCGCACACCTTACCGATCGATTCCGGCCCCGAACGGGCCGCAGCGACCAAAGACGTTCACATGTTCCGCACCGGACGATCACGGTGGGTCCACGGCATGTCGAGGGCGGGGCCACGGCGTTCAGCCGAGTCCGCTGACCTTCCGCCCGTCCTCCAGGGTTCCCCGCAGTTCCGCCCGGGCCCCCTGTGCGGCGGGCGCCGTCAGCAGGCCGCCCGGCGCGGTCGCGCGGACCCCGCCGGTCGCGCCGATCGAGGTCGTGTCCGGGCTCCCCGCGGCCAGCAGGTACCAGTTTCCCGCCCGCGACTTCCACAGCACCCCGGCCAGCACCTGCGGATCCCGCGGCCCGCATGCCGGGACGTCGTCGGCCTTCGCCGCCACCGCCCCCAGCCGCCCGCCCGGGGTGTGGAACTGGGCCAGCACCCGCGTGCCGCCGCCCCGCCAGGTCTCCGCCCGCGTGCACACCCAGTCCGCCGTCCCGCTCGCGTCGGGCAGCGGCTGCCGGGCGTACGCCCAGGCGTTGACGTCGCGCACGCCCGCGGAGCGCATCGCGGCCAGCGAGCAGGCGTACGGCGCCCACGCACGCAGCGCCTGCGTGCCGTCCGTCTCCTCGCCCGAGCCGGGGCGGCCCGTGGTCAGCCGGGCCGGGACCAGTTCGCCCAGGTCGGTCAGCAGCCGCGTGCCGGCGCTGTCGGTCACCTCCAGCACGCGCCACGACGAGCAGCGGCCGGTCTGCAGGGCGGGCCCGGCCAGCGGCCCGGTGACGCCGCCGGTCAGGCCCAGGCCGAGCGCGGCGGCGTCCGGCTCCAGCAGGTCCCGCTCGGCCGCCTTCTTCACCCAGGGCGCCGTCAGATAGCGGACGTTGCCGTCGGAGCGGCCCAGGACCAGGGCGCTCGCCTCGTCCCGTCCGGCGCCGTCGACCCGCGCGAAGTCGAGCGCGGCGCCCCGGTCGCCGGCCTTCGGCTCGGCGTAGCGGACGATGCGCAGACCGTCGTAGAGGATCACCACGTGCGCGCTGTCCACGGTTCCGGCGTACAGCAGTTGGGGAGGTCCGGCGGGGCCGCCGGACGGGGTGCCGGGGGTCGCGGAGACCTGGACGGACCCGCCGGGGCGCGCCCACACGGCGAGGGCGCGGCGCAGCAGGGCCCCGTCGCCGGTGCGGTCGCCGCGCGCGGGCCAGACGGAGAAGTCGGTGCGGCTCGCGGACTCCCAGGCGGTGGGGGAGACCTTGGTGAGCCGGGCCGGGTCGAGGGCGGTCTCGGCGGCCGGGTTGCGCGCGTAGGCGGGCGCCGCGGCGCCGTCGGGGCTCCAGCCGCCGTCGGGCAGCCCGAACAGCGCCCCGCACACCGCGAGCGCCGCCGCCGCGGCGAGCGCGGCCCGCGTGTGCTGCCTGCGCCGCACCAGGTCGGTGGGCCGGGCCTGCAGCGAACACGGGTCGAACTCGGGGGAGTCGAGCAGCGCGTACCGGGCCGGCACGCCGTCGGCCTCCCGCAGCGCCGCGTCCGCGTCGTCGACGCCGGCGGCGGCCAGGACCCGGCGGACCTGATCGTCGGCGAGCCCCTCCAGGCCGCGCAGCACGTACGCGGCGCGGGCCGGCCCGGACAGCGCGGAGAGCCGCTGGTCCAGGGAGAGTCCGTCGGCGCCGCCGGAGTGCGGGAACAGCCGCAGGCCGCACACCAGGGGCAGCAGCGGCGGCAGCTGGGACCGCTTCGGCCACGCCGCACGCTTCAGCGGCAGGCCCGCCTCCAGCGCCGTGCGCAGCACCTGGCAGCGGACATAGGCGTAACCGGAGTCGCTCTCGCCGCCGTCGCCCGCTCTCGACCGCGACCGGGCGTGGGCACCTCCGCTCTGGGCCGGGACCGCGGCTGCCCGCGCCCGGCGCCGCGGCAGGGCGCGCTGGGCGAGGGCGTGCGCCGTGACCACGCGCCGGTTGCGGCCCAGGCTCGGCGGCAGCACCAGGTAGGCGAGCCGGACCAGCCGCGGGTAGTGCTCGACGAGCGCGGCTTCGGCCCGGTCGACGTCGACGGACGGGCCGGAGCGGGACGGTGCGGTGGGCGGGGCGGCATCCTGTGACTGCACGTTCAGCGAAACGAGCCAGTCGTCGGATGGTCACCGCCACCCGGGTGAATCAGGCCCCGGGCTCCACCAGCAGCCGCGCGTAGTTCGCCATGGACCGCTGGTAGCGCGGCAGATGGCGGGCGAGTGCGCCGATGACGAGGGACAGGCCCTCGCGGTCCCGGCCGAGCGCGGACAGGCACAGCGCCAGAGTCGCCCGCACAGCGTCGTCCAACTCGTCCGATTCGGCTTCCAGTTCGGGCAGCAGCAGCTCGACGCCCGCCTCGGGCTGTCCGATGTTGCGCAGCGAACTGGCGAGCTGGATCCTGGTCCGCCTGCCCCTGTAGCGGCTGACGTCGTCCAGCCCGCGGGCGAGCGCCTCCCGGTACAGCGGCACGGCCCGGTCCGAGTGACCGGTGGAGTCCCAGGCGCAGGCCTGCTCGAAGGGCCCGAGCGGGCTGTCGGCGGGCAGTTCGGCGACCAACTCGTCGATCACCGCCCGGAAGGCGGCCCCGTCGTCCTCGGCGTAGTCCTCGAAGGTCGCCCAGGCGGCGGCCACGCGCTCTTCCCAGTCCTGGTTCACGGGCTACACCCTCGCACACCCGTACTCGTACGCGCGCGGGATTTGAGCGCCCCGCGCCCCGCAGCCGTATCGAAAGGGGAAGGGCCCCTCGCCGGGGCCGTGACGGGACCGGAGGAACAGATGAGGCTGACCCGACCGATGCTCGCGGTGGCCGGCGCCGCGGCCGTGGTGGCACTGGCGGGCTGTTCGGGCGACGGCGCCGCGGCCGCCAAGGTGCCGGCCACCGCCGGCGGCAGCCTGGAGAGCCTGGCCGCCCGGGTGAAGTGCAGGCCGGACATCCAGACGGACGCCGACGAGATCCGCCAGGCCATCTGCAGGGTCCCCGACGGCAGGTTCGTCCTCGCCACCTTCGCCACCGACCGCGGCCAGCGCGAATGGCTCGACGACGCCAAGGACTACGGCGGTCACTACCTCGTCGGCCGCAAGTGGGTCGCCGTCGGCGACGACGGGCTGGTCGAGGAGCTGCGCGGCACGCTGGGCGGCGACCTGGAGGCCGGCGCCGACCACTCCGGGCACGGCGGCCACGGCGGCCACGGCGGCTGAGCGGCAGCTCGGTGCCCCGGCACGACGGAGCGGGCGGTGGGAGAGGATTCCCACCGCCCGCTCGCCGGAATCCCGGTCAGTGCCTCGTCACTGGCAGCGTTGTCCGCTGTTGACGCAGTTGGCGATCTTGTTCGCCAGGCCGCCGGTCGTGACACTGATGAAGTCGTCGTGGTCGGTGGCCGCCTTGTGCAGCTGGTCCGGGAAGCCGTCCACCGCGTACGCGTTCTTCACCACGCCGTTCTGGACGGTCGGCGGCGTGATGTTGTACGTCAGGCGCATCGTCAGCTGCGGGATCGCCTTGAAGCCGCCCCCGCAGTTGCCGCTCGCGTCGGCGAAGGCCACGTGCGTGCGGTGGTTGGCGCTGTCGACGTTCTGCCCGTCCCAGCAGCTCTGGAAGGCGAACGTCCGCACCACCTTGCTGCCCTGCGGGCAGATCGGGTACTGCGTCGTCAGCTGGACCTTGTTCTCGAAGCCGGTGCAGCTCCAGTGGGCGTTGGCGTTCGCCAGGCCGTTGGTGGTGGTCTTCGCGTCACCGGTGATGATGCGCAGGAACTGCGGCATCGCGACCACCTTGCCGGTCGGACTGCCCACGTACTTGATCTGGGCCGACACCGGGGTCAGGATCCTGCCGACGTTGCCTTCCTTGCCGCCGCCGTCCTTGTTCTGGTCGAAGTCCTGCGTGCCGTCCTGGACGCGGACCACCGGCCAGTAGTACGACGACAGGTCGTTCCTGTTCTGGCAGCTGGTGCCGCCCTGCAGGAACGTCTGGTTGTCGGAGAACGCGTTGACCTTCTGGTTGCCGACGTAGTCGTGCAGGTGGTGCGCGCCGTTGGCCACGCCCGGCGCCACGATGACGTTGTCGGTGTTGTGGTTCTTGTTCGCGTTCACGCCGCACCGGGTGGTGAAGGTGCCGGTCGAGGCGTTGGCGGTCCGGCGCGGCTTCGCGGCGACGTTAGGCTGGACCTTCGTGATGTCCACGAAGTCGGCGGCGGTCGGGCCGTTGCCGGCCTGCCCGTTGCTGCCCTGCTGCTGACCGCCGTTCTGCTGACCGCCCTGCTGCTGTCCGCCTTGCTGCTGGCCGCCGTTCTGCTGTCCGCCGTTCTGCTGTCCGCCCGCCGTGGTCTGGTCGGCGGTCAGGGTGGTGCACGCGGCGAGCTGTGCCGGCGAGCCGTCGAAGGAGCCGCCCACCCGCTGGATGTCGATCCGGATGCGGTCGATGGTCGCGGCGCGCTTCTCCTTCAGCGGACCGACGATCGCGTTCTGCACGAAGTTCGCGTCATTGGTCTGCGCCTGGCGCGTGGAGGCGAGGCGTGCGTAGGCCTCGGTGATCTGCTTGTCGAGGTTCGCCAGCTCCGTGGCCACACCTTGCCGGGCCCGGGCCGGCACGTTCGTCAGCTTCTGGCCCACGTCCGGGCACGAGATGGTCACCACCTGTCCGGTGGCGGCCTTCGTGGTGTTCTGCACCGAGTTCGACTCATGAGCCGAGGCGTAGAAGTTCGCCCAGATCAGCCCGCCCCCACCGAGCGCTAGGGCCGCCGATGCGGCAATGACCTTGGTGGCCAGCGGCGTACGGCGTTTTCGTGTGTTGCGTCCCATGGAACTCCTCTGACTTCCTTGCGGGGCAGCTCGAGGCGCCCGACAGGAGTGAAGCGGCTCCCTCACATACGCAAGGGGTCCCAGGGGTGTTCACCGGACCCGCAGATTATTGCGTGTTCCGTCCGGCACAGAGGTTTCAACTGCACTGACAGCAGGGGCAGTTGTCGGCACTTCACCGGGTGTGGTCAGCGGACGGGGCCGAGCTGGGCCGGTACGGTCGAGCCGGGCCGGTACGGCCGGAAGGTGTCGATCGTCGCCGTCCGACACCTCGAGCCCCGGTTCCCCGGTCAGGGGGTGGTGCCAGGAACCCCTCCGGCCGCACCGAGCACCGCCGCCTCCGCCTCCGGGGCCAGCCCGGGAGCGGTCCGGCCCGGCCGCGTCGGAGCCGTGCCGCCGATGTCCCGGAGCCACGCCCAGGTGTCGGCGACGGTCTCCCGGACGGGACGGCAGGACAGGCCCGCGGCCACCGCCCGGGACACGTCCGCGGAGTGCAGCGCGTCGTGCAGGTCGCTGCCCGGCGGCACCCACACCGGCAGCTGGGTCCACGGCTCGATGCCCGCGGCGAGGATCACCTCCGGGTCCGTCCAGCGCAGCTCGGCCGCCGCACCGGTGACCTCCACGCACGCCTGGAGGAGCTCGCCCATCGTGGCGTGTCCCTGCGGGCTCATCAGGTTGTACGGTCCGCTCAGCCCGCGTTCGAGGCCGCCGACGATCCAGTCGGCCAGGTCGCGCACGTCGACGTACTGCAGGGGCAGCCCCCGCGGTCCCGGGGCGAGGACGGGGCCGCCGCGGGCGATCCGGTTCAGCCACCACGGCAGCCGGCCGACGTTCTCGTGCGGGCCGAGCAGCAGCCCGGCCCGGACCAGCAGGGCGCGATCGGCACCGAAGCCCTCCACCGCGGCCAGTTCGCCGCCCCGCTTGTCGCGGGCGTAGTCGGTGGTGTCCGCGTCGGCGCGGGCGCCCTCGACCAGCGGCGCGTCCTCGGCGTATCCGGCGGGCGGGGCCCAGGTGTACACCGAGCAGCTGGAGACGTACGCGTACCGGCCGGCGCGGCCCCGCAGCAGCCGCGCCGTGTCGCGCACCCGCCGGGGCGCCGCCGACCAGGTGTCGACGACGGCGTCCCAGGTGCCCTCTGCCAGCGCGGCGAGCCCGCCGGGCGCGGTACGGTCGCCCAGCAACGACCTTGCCCCCTCCGGGGGTTCGTGCCGTCCCCGGTGTAAGACCGTCACCTCCCAGCCGCGCCCGAGCGCCGCCCGGACGACGGCCCGTCCGGCGAATTCCGTCCCACCCAGCACCAGAAGTCTCATACCGGGGACTGTGCCCGGTGCGGCGGCGGGACGGAAGGCGGATCTGCCGTCAGCAGAGGATCAGCGGCCCGTCGGCGGCGCGTACTTGTAGCCGACCCGGCGGACCGTCCGGATCACCTGCCGGTGCTCGGTGCCCAGCTTGCGGCGCAACCGGGCGATGTGCACGTCGACCGTGCGTCCGTCGCCGACGTGCCCGTACCCCCACACCGTGGTGACCAGCTGGTCGCGGGTGTGCACCCGGTTGGGGTGCGCCACGAGGTGCGCGAGCAGCTCGAACTCCAGGTAGGTGAGGTCGAGGTCACGGCCGTCGACGGCCGCGGTGCGCTCCACGGGGTCGATCCTGACCAGCGGCTCGGCGGCGTTGTCAGCGACGTCGTCGGGGGCGTCGACCGGGGCGAGGCTCGGGTGGTCGGCGGGGATCAGGACCAGGTAGCCCACCATCGGCGGCCGGCCCGGCAGCGTGGGCAGGGTGTGCGGGGGCGCGGGCAGCCAGGTGGCGCCCGGCGGCAGGAACTCCGCGACGTCGATCACTTCGTCCCGGTCCACGGCGCGCAGCCGCTGCCGGGGCGCCGGGGACGGAGGGGAGGTGGGGAAGGCGGGGGAGGAGGAGTCGAGCGGGGCGGTGGGCAGGGAACGCAGGGTCGCCATGAGGGGTCAGCTCTTTTCGCGCGAGAGGTTCGTCGAGGGACGTACGCCGTTGCGCGCTGGCCTGGGGCCGGGGGTCGATACGGCTTCAGAGGGCCGGCGCGTTCGTCGCGCGGCAACACACTCGGTCGAAGTCGTGGTGCTGACGGGAGGGCCAGAAGGGCTCGAGGTCATGGCGACCCGTCGCGGTGCACTTCTGGAAGCTGGCCATGGGCCCATTGAAGCAGACACCGGCCTCCTCCAGGACCCTCCTCTCACTGCTCGGACGCTTTCCCGGCCGGAAGCCGCCGCCGCGCACGCCGCTGTCGTACAAGCCGCCGCCGCGCACGCCGCCGTCACACAAGCCGCGGCCGCGCACGCGGCGGCCGCCGGGACGCGGCGCGAGGGGGCGCCCGCCGTGGCCGTGACGGCGGGCGCCCCCTCGGAGCCGGGCGGCGGGGATCAGACCTGGCCGGCCTTCTCCAGCGCGGTGCAGCAGGTGTCCACGAGCAGGCGGGTCACGACGTACGGGTCGACGTTGGCGTTCGGACGGCGGTCCTCGATGTAGCCCTTGCCGTCCTTCTCGACCTGCCACGGGATGCGGACCGAGGCGCCGCGGTCGGACACGCCGTAGGAGTACTTGTCCCACGGGGCGGTCTCGTGCAGGCCGGTCAGGCGGTCGTCGATGCCGGCGCCGTAGTTCTTGACGTGGTCGAGCGGCTTGGAGCCCTCGCCGAGCGACTCGCAGGCGGTGATGATCGCGTCGTAGCCCTCGCGCATCGCCTTGGTGGAGAAGTTGGTGTGCGCGCCGGCGCCGTTCCAGTCGCCCTTGACCGGCTTGGGGTCGAGGGTGGCGGAGACGGCGAAGTCCTCGGCGGTGCGGTAGAGCAGCCAGCGGGCCACCCACAGCTGGTCCGCGACCTCCAGCGGGGCCAGCGGGCCCACCTGGAACTCCCACTGGCCGGGCATGACCTCGGCGTTGATGCCGGAGATGCCGAGGCCCGCCTTCAGGCAGTTGTCCAGGTGCGCCTCGACGACGTCACGGCCGAAGATCTCGTCCGCGCCGACACCGCAGTAGTAGCCGCCCTGCGGGGCCGGGAAGCCGCCCTTGGGGAAGCCGAGCGGGTAGCCGTCCTGGAAGAACGTGTACTCCTGCTCGATGCCGAAGATCGGCTCCTGGGCGGCGAACTTCTCCGCCACTTCCGCGAGCGCGGCCCGGGTGTTGCTGGCGTGCGGGGTGAGGTCGATGTTCAGGACCTCGCACAGCACCAGGACGTCGTCGCCGCCGCGGATCGGGTCCGGGCAGGAGAAGACCGGCTTGAGCACGCGGTCCGAGGCGTGGCCCTCGGCCTGGTTGGTGGAGGACCCGTCGAAGCCCCAGATCGGCAGCTCGGCAGCCGTGGCACCCTTGTCCGAGTCTGTGAGGATCTTGGTCTTCGAACGCAGCTTGGCCGTCGGCTCGGTGCCGTCGATCCAGATGTACTCAGCCTTGAAGCTCACGGGCCACATCCTTCGGGGTGGGTCTGGGCGCACTTGCGGGTGCCGCGGCGCTGCGGCACCGGAGCGCCGCGGTGTGATGCCGGGAGCCTGTCAACGGGCGATTTCCCGTCCGTTGCCCGACGGTGAACCCCGTGTTACCTGGTCGTGGTGTGTCCGGATTCACGGTGTGAGGACGCGGACGGGGGCGAGGGCACGTCGTTCGCAGTCGTGAGCGGCGGGGCGGGCGGCTCGTATGCGATGGGAGTGAGCGTCCCCGCGGCCGGGCACGAGCGGCCCCGGGCGGGGGGTGCCTCTATGTCCCTCGTCAAGCCGGAGGTGGTCATGCGATGGCTGCTTCGGGGACGCGTGGTTCGTAGAAGGTGCCGTCGCGGAGCATGGCGAACTTCAACTTCCCCGAACAGCTTGACAATCGGCTCGGTCCCCAAACTTCCCGGCATTGGGTCTTGGCCTCGCCGGGGTAGAGGTCGGCGGCGCGGCGCATCGACAGCCCGGGCAGACAGCGATCCGGCAGCCCGACGCGCGGGCGGCGGCGATCGGCAGGGCGCCGATGTCGGCGACCTGGTCGACGACGACCAGGACAGCGCTGAACTTCCCGGCCAGCTTCTCGAACAGCTCCCGCAGCTTCGGCTCGGTTTTGGGCAGCCGCCTGTCGTGGACGGTCTTGCCCTGCCCGGTCGGACCAAGGGCGTGGTTGAACTCCTTGCCCAGGTCAAGGCCGAGGCACAGATCCAGGCCGACGGTGTCGACCATACGCGCGTGCCCCCTCGACGTGCACTCGTGCCCGATCCTGGCCGTCCCTGCGGCACCACACGCCGACAACCACGTTACGCAGACATCCCCGCCCTCAACGGTCCGGCACTGCGTCGGGACAGGCGGTCGTCAAGCCCCTCATCAGCGATCATGCGGTGCCCCGAAGCCCGGCGGCAACACCCCCCAGGTCATCCCTTCGACAGGGGGCAGACAGCCGTACCGGGCCCGGGGGGCCAGGCGCCCCATTGCGGGGCCACCGAAAAGGTAACGGCGCTCGGGGCGGCGGCGCGTCGCGGGGCGCCGGTGTGTGACTGGCGAGGGTGAAACCTTTCCCCGAATATGTCCGGTAATGGAGTGCTGTAGAGCGCGATGGCGGGATCCCGACCCGCAGCGCCGAGCCCCGAGGAACGAACAGGTGGCGTCATGGGTGTGGAAGAGCAGCACCCACGGAGGGACAACCCCGAGGTAACACCGATCGAGGAGGTGCGGCTCGAGCTGCTGGCGGCCGCGGGCGAGGACCTGAGCCACCCCGAGATACTGGAACTCGCGCTGGCGCAGGCGGTGGCCGAGCTCGGGGGTCTGGGCGGTCTGGCCCGGCTGAGTGAGGACGCCGGGCACGGGGTGCCCCGGGTGGTGGCCGGCGTCGGGCTCACCGGCCCGCTCCTCGCCGAGGAGGAAGGCGCCACCGGGGAGGCTGCCGAGTTCACGCCCCGCGGAGCGTGCGACGTCCGCGTCCGGGCCGCCCGGTGGCCCGGCCCGGGCCGCCGCGCCGCCGCCGCACCTCCCGAGTCGGTACCGCCCAGGGCGACACCCCCCGAGGCACCGGCCCGGGCCTCCTCCGAGCAGCGCGGCATCGTGTCCGTGCCGCTGCTGACCGCGGACGGTCTGACGGGCTCCCTGTCGGTGCTGACGCCCGCCTTCGGCGGTCTCGACGACGCCCAGTACGCCTTCCTGGCGAGGGTGGCGAACTGGATCAGGGCGCACCTGCGACTTGCCCACACCACCGCGTCGGGGCGGCCCGAGGACCGCCGGGACGACACCCGCACGGTCCCCCGGCCGCCCGGGCCCGACGAGAACATCGTCCGCAGCGCGCTGTGGGAGATGAGCGACGGGTTCCTGGCGGTCGACCGTCAGGCGCGGATCACCTTCGCCAACGCCGCGGCGCGGCGCCTCCTCGGCCGCCCCGAGGAGGTGATGGGAACCGTCCTGTGGGACCTCCCGGTGATCCGGGGGACCGGGATGGCCACCCGCTATCGGGAGGCCGAGGCGGCACAGGCCCCGGTGGGCTTCGACACCGACTGGCCCGGCACCCCCCGCTGGTACCACGTACGGCTCGCCCCAGTCCCGGACGGGTTCACCGCCCACATCACGGACATCACCGAGCGCCGCGAGCGGGAGGTCGAACGGTCCGCCGCCGCGCGAGCCGCGGCGCAGCGCGTCACCCGTATGGGGGAACTGACGTCGGCACTGGCCGAGGCGCTGACCGTCCAGGACGTGGTGAAGGCGGTGGCCGACCGGATGCTTCCGCCGTTCGGTGCCACCGGTCTGCTCTGCCAGCTCATCGAGGACGGACGGCCACGCATCGTCGGCTCCGCCGGCTATCCGGAGGCGTTCCTGGACACCGTACGGAAGATCCCGTTCTCGCAGATGTCCGCCGTGGTCCAGGTGCTCACCACGCGCTCCCCGATCTTCCTGCGCAATCCGAAGGAGTACGCCGAGAGGCACCCCGACGCGATCGGCTACCTCTACGAGAGCGGCAAGCGGGCCTGGGCGTTCCTCCCGCTGATCGCCTCCGACCAGCAGATCGGGTACTGCGTCGTCTCCTTCAGCCAGCCGCGGCAGTTCTCCCAGGAAGACCGCTCCCTGCTGATCGCCCTCAGCGGCCTGGTCGCCCAGGCCCTGGAGCGGGCCCGCCTGTACGACGCCGAGCACACCCGCGCCCAGGAGCTGCAACGGGGCCTGCTGCCCCGCACCCTGCCCCTGCTGCCCGCCGTCACCGCCGCCGCCCACTACCTGCCCGCCGGCGAGGGCATGCAGGTCGGCGGCGACTGGTACGACCTCATCCCGCTCTCCGGGGAGCGGGTCGCCCTGGTCATCGGCGACGTGATGGGCCACGGGCTCTCCGAGGCGGCCACGATGGGCCGGCTGCGGACCGCCGTCCACACCCTCGCCGATCTGGAACTCCCACCGGACGAACTGCTCACCCACCTCAACGACCTGGTCGGCGACCTCGGCGACGACTTCTACGCCACCTGCCTGTACTCCACCTACGACCCGACCACCGGCGTGTGCACCTTCGCCAACGCCGGGCACCCACCGCCCGCCCTGGTCCGCCCCGACGGCACGGTCCGATTCCTGGACGTCTCCCCCGACCCGCCGCTGGGCGCCGCCTTCCCGCCCTTCGAGACCCATGAGATTCAGATCCCGGCCGGCAGCCTCCTGGTGCTCTACACCGACGGCCTGGTCGAGTCGTCCACGGTCGACATCAACGAGGGGATGGTCCTGCTCAGCCGGGCCCTCGCGGAGGCCGCCAAGCCCGGCGCGGACCGTCCCCGCCAGGCCCTGACCACCGCGGGCACCGAGTCCCTCCGCGACCTGGACCGCCTGTGCGACGCCCTGGTCACCGCGCTGCTGCCGGAGCAGATGGCGACCCAGGACGATGCCGCCCTGCTGATCGCCCGCACGCACTGCCTGGACCCCGAGCGGATCGCCTCGTGGTCGCTGCCGGACAACCCCATCGCCGCCGGCGAAGCCCGCCACCATGTCACCGACCAACTGGCCGCCTGGCAGTTGGAGGAGCTGTCCATGACGACGGAACTGCTGGTCAGCGAGCTGGTCGGCAATGTCGTCCGGCACGCCAAGGGGCCGATCCAACTGCGCCTGCTCCGCGGTCGGAACCTGATCTGCGAGGTCTCCGACGGCAGCCTCACCACCCCCCGCATCCGCCGCGCCGCCGAGACCGACGAGGGCGGGCGCGGACTCCAGTTGGTCGCGGCCATGTCCCATCGGTGGGGCACGCGGTTCACGCCGACCGGCAAGTGCATCTGGACCGAGCAGGCCCTGCCACCGCGCTGACCGGACGCCGGCCGGCGGCGCCGTGCGGCCCGGCGGCGGCCCGCCGTCCTCACCGCGGGACCAGTTCCGCCCACGCGGTCTTCCCCGGCGCTCCGGGATCAGGCCGTCGATCCGGTGCGGTGCGGGTACCGTCTCGAACGCAGCCAGCGCCTACCCCCGAACCGGGAGCACGACCGTGACCGCGCTGCACGCGCAGCCGCAGCCCGGCGAGCCGCTCACCCCCATGCCCGCCCTGACCCCCGACGCCCTGCGTGCCGCCGTCGAAGAGCTCACGCCGAGCCGTATGCCGGCGTTCGTCCGGGATCTCATCGGGGCATGCGCTCGTCATGTCGGCGGCGCAACCTTGTGCTCCCCGCACCCGCGGGGATGGTCCCTCGGGGGTTCCGCCTCAGAGGACGCGACCGTCCCGGACGAGCCGACCGGCGGGGACACCCTGGTCATCGCCCCGCTGGATTCGGCGCACCGCCGACGCCCCCACGAACTGTCTTGGCGTCCGTGATGGCGTACGAGTTTCCGCCGCTGACCCCCGGCGATGCGGCCACCGTAACTGCGCGGGTCGCCGCGGTACTTGATGACGCCTGGCAGCGTCTCGCCGACTACCAGGCCGCCGTGATCGCCGCGATCGACGACAACGAGCGCACCCGGATGGTCGGCCCCGCCCATCCACCACGGGGGAAGTGGACGGACGGGGCCGTCTTGGGCCCGGGCGTTGCCGGGTTACTGCCAGCCGTGCAGCGTCAGGGTGCTGGATGGGCCGATGCAGCCGTGCAGGCCTGCTCCGGGGTACTCGATGATGTCCTCGGGCAGGTCATGGTCGGCGAACCACTGGAGGGCGAGGCACTTCTCGGGCTCCTTGTTCGTGGGCGTTCCCTCCCACCGGGTGGCCACGAAGAAGAACCCGATGCGCTCGGAGCCGTCTTCCTGCCGGTGGTGCACGACGTGCCGGAGTTCGAGGTGGTCGGGGTCGGTCCTGACACCGGTCTCCTCGAACAGTTCGCGTGCTGCCCCGACGGTGAGGGGTTCGCCCTGGTCCAGCTTGCCGGAGGGCAGGTGCCACCGACCGTAGCCGTAGGGGCCGCCTCGCTGCGACAGGAGGATCTTGTCGCCGTCGCGGAGGAGGACGTGGGTGTCGATGATGGGCTGTGCCGGCTGTCCGCTCATGTTTCCTGTGGGGTCGGGGTGGTGGCTGAATTCCCCGACGCTAGCCGGACGGAGGGGACCGCGTCCGCGATTCGGTGCGCGACCTCCGATGGGGTGAGTTCGGTGGTGTCGATCACGAGCACTGTGGATCCACGGTCCTCGAGGAGGTTCGCGGCGTCGCGGTAGAGCTCGACTTCCAGCGCGGGCGCGTCAGGGTCGGCCCGGAAACGGTGGGTGATGCCCGACTGCGCGATGCGGCCTGCGATCGTGCCGGGAGCAGCGGTCAGGATGACCGCCAGGTCGGGCTTGAGCGCGTAGTCGTTGAGCAGCAGCAGGAAGTCCATCGGCACGCCGTCGGCCCGTTGCAGGACGAGTGTCGATGCCAGGTACCGGTCGGAGACCAGCAGCCGGCCGCCGCTGAGCGCCGGGCCGATGGTGGTCTCGATGTGCCGGTAGCGGGCGGCGGCGACGAGGCAGGCCAGGGCGAGGCCGTGGAGCTGCGGGCCGTGCGTGCGGGTGAAGTCCCCGAGGAAGTCCCCTCTGGGTGGCTCGACCGTCCACTGGGCGGGGATGTGCCGGGCGGACAGCACCGCGCGCAGCTCCCGACAGCGGCACCCATGAGTACTCGGTGGTCGGGACGTGGACGAACCAGTCGTCGTAGGCTCGGCGCGCGTAGTGCCCGACCTGCTCGGTGAGCCAGAACTGCAGCGAACCGCCCTTGCTGTGCCGCTCCCGGTAGAGGTCCATGAGCGAGTACACGGGCAGCATCAGCAATTGGGGGTCCGGGGTGCGGCCTGAGACCAGCCAGGACGAGTACTGCATGGCGATGCCTGCGCCGCCGCCGCGGCGCAGAAAGTACTCCCGCATGCGGTGATGGCCCTCCCGGCTGCCGGGATGACGCCGATTGATCTCGGCGAGGATCGGCCACGGCCCTGGGAAGGGCATCGTGGGGTCCTCCAGCCGGTCCCACGGTGTTGGGCGGGTATGGGCATGGGGGTCGAAGTGGTGTGCATCGAATGGGAGCTGCGTCAGATGCAGCAGGCAGATCCACGGCACCGGGCAGGCAGGCCACAGATCCGCCGCCTTCAGGCAGGCCTGCCGCGCGAGGCCTGCAGCGCGCGCCACCACCTGGTGATCGTCGTCGTTTCGGTAGGCATCCACCGCTGCCCGGGTGAGCGCTCGCGCCCACATCATTGAGGCGTGTGCGCTCTTCGGCTCTTCGTTCTGCCAGGTGAAGAAGACGCCTGCCTCGCCTGCGCCGACCGCGAGTAACTGACTGCGGCTCGTTCGCAGCGCCCAGTGCGAGCTGGTCCGGGACAACAGGTCGCGGGCGGCCAAGTAGCGCCCCAGCTTCAGATCCTCCAGCGCGGCGCGGAGATCGGAGTCGGCACCGACCGGGCTGACGATCAGGCTCATGCCGTCGGTGGAGGTCCCCGCCTCAGGGCGGCGGATAGAGGGGGCAGCGGTCGTTAAGGAATCGGGCATGGATGCCTCGTTGGTTGGGGAGGTGATTTGGGGGACGTGACGGCTGCCGGCGGTTATTCGCCCCAGCTCGTCGGCAGGATGACCTGCACGGTCTTCCCGATCGGCTCACCTTCGTCGTTGCGCTTGATGCACCAGGCCAGGCAGCCGCGGTAGTGGTGCACCCACCACAAGCCGTGTGGCTTCCCGCCCTGGGTCGGCGGCGTGCTGACCTTGTCGAAGCCGGGGAAGTCGGGGACCGCGTCATCCACCTCGATGACCAGGTCGTCGGAGTCCTGCGGCCACACGAGCCGAATGCCGATGACGTTTCCGTCGAGGGGCTTCGCGTGAACGAAAGCGTTGTCCGCGAGCATGGCGGCCACGCGTGCGGCGGCGTCGATGTTGCCGGGCCAGCGGACGGCGGTGAGCCGCGGACGGACCCGGATCCGTGTGTTGCCGCCGATCCACGGCTCAGCAGTCATGAACGCCGGCCACTGGTATCTCGGCTCGTTTCCGGTTACCAGGAACTCGTGGAGTGCAGATGCTTCGGGCGGGAAGGAAGACATGCGCGCGGATCTCCGTGGGTGCACAGACAAGTAAGGAGCAGGCGAGCGACGTCAGCCTGTTCTCTCCTGGGGCAACACAACTGCTCCCGAGGCTGAGATCGTTCGCTTTACTCGTAGAGGTAATCGCACGCTCACGGTCTGCGGGTACGGTGGAGACCAGGTGGGACCGCGAACGCCGTGAACGCCATGGAGCTGTCGGGAGTTGAGTACATGGCCACGAGAAAACGCACGCCCAACCCTGCCCTGGCCAGCCTGCTTGATCAGGCGCGATGGACACGCACGCAACTGGCACAGCAGGTCAATCGACTTGGCCCGCAGGCAGGATTGCAACTGTCGTACGACCGGACGGCCGTCGCGCACTGGATCGCCGGTACGCCGCCAAAACCCGAGGTCAGGCCGCTGATCCTTGAGGCATTCTCCTCGCGGTTAGGCCGGCCAGTTACGCACGCAGAAGCCGGGCTGCAGCCCGCCATGGTCAATGGCGGCTCGCAGTCGCTCGACACTGTGGAGGAGTTGATCGACCTAGGAAGGGCGGATATGGATCCATCCCGCCGAGCCATGTTGGGTGCGACCCTCTTCTCTGCCGCACTTGCCGTGCCTGCATTCCACTCCAGCGCACGCGCCGCTGATGACCAGATCACCCCAGGGAAGGCGACCACTCGCATAGGCGCCTCTCAAGTTGCCTCGGTGCGCTCGATGACTGAGCGGATCGCCGACATCTTGGACGAGTTCGGCGCTGGCCATGCGCGCCCCATGGCGGCCGCGTTCCTCGTCAACACCGTCGGCCCGTGGCTGCGGGCGGAGTCCTCTGGACGAGTGAAGAGTGACATGCTCGCCGCTGCGTCGGACCTCACGTATCTGACGGGCTGGATGGCAATGTACGAGAAGGCTCATGGCCTGGGCCAGACGTACTACGTGAAGGCGCTGAAACTGGCTGATGAGGCGCAGGACCACGTCACCTACTGTCGGACGCTGCGCGGCATGTCACTGCAGGCCGCCAACCTCGGACATGGCCGGATGGCGTTGGAACTTGCTGACTCGGCGGCGGAGGCGGCACCGTCGGCTGGCCCTCGCCTGGTGGCGTTCCTGCGCGGGCAACAAGCCCACGCGGCATCAATGGTCGGCGACCGGCGTCAGGCCCATGCGCGGCTGCAGGAGGCGGAGGCAGCGCTGTCGCAGGCCGACAACCGTCGCGACGCCATTGGCGGCTACGACCAGACTGCTTATCTGTTCCACGTGTCGCATGTGCTGATGGAGGAGGGAGATCTCCCCGGCAGCATCAAGGCGATGAAGCAATCGATCCGTGTGCAGCCCGCGCAGGAGCGGCAGGGCCGCGTCCACGCTTATGCGGTGCTGGCCCAGCGGCAACTGAAGTACGGCCACCTTGATGCCGCCTGCGAGTCCTGGCAGCGCTTCCTCACCGAGTACGAACACGTCTCGTCCGTCCGCGGTGACGACCACTTCTCCACGATGCGCAAGCAGCTAGCTCCGCACTCCAAGACCCGCTCCGTCAGGGCACTGGCAGAACGGGCCCGGGAAGTCGCGGCGGCCAAGGCCTGAATAACCAGGGTGCCTCCAGGGGAGCTGTCGGCAAACCCCGGAGGCACCGCCCACGATAAGGCCATCCCGTATCAGAGTGCGATGGCACGCGCTCGTCGCTCGTTGGCACAGGCCACCCGACGCCCGCGGAGGGCGAAGTGTCTGCGAATGCGGCTACACTTCACCGGGTTCCTGCGGCCCTGAGCCTCAGCCCACCTTCTCGATCAGCGCCCGGCGGATCAGGAACTTGCCGGGCTCCCGCACCTGCTCGAACGCCGCGTCGTTCAGCAGCAGGCAGCTGCCGGACACCGAAGCGACCTTCACCGTCGTGGACTTGCCGTTGTCCAGGTTGGTGACCTTCAGCGTCGTTCCGGCCGGGAACCGGTCGCTGGACGCGGCCGGCGCGCCGCCCTCGCCGGAGAGGGTGACGGTGGAGCCGTTGCAGACCTGCAGCCGGGCGGCGGCCTGTGACGGCTGGGCGGTGTTCCGCCCGTTCTGTGCCTGCTGTCCGTTCCGCGTCGGCTGCGTCGGCCGGGAGCCCTGAGCCGACTCCCCCACCACGCAACCGGACGCCTTCTGCTGGACCTTGATCTGCTCGATGACCGCCTCGCGGTTGGCGATCCGGGCCGCCGACCGGGCGTCTGGTGCGGCCCGTTGGCCTTCGATGAACCTCTGGTTGTTGCCGAGGGCGGTGGCGAGTCCCTGGCAGACGGCCGAGTCCGCGGCGGACAGGGTCCGCTGGGGCTGCGGCTGAGCGGCGTTCGAGGTGCTCGCCATGACGAAGGCACCGCCTCCCGCCACCGCCGCCGCGCTCACCAGCAGCGCGACCTTCTTCCTCGTGCCGAGTGTTCTCCTGCGCGACATGCGCGCCTCCTGAGAGGTAGGGGAGCGTACGGCGCTATGTACGGGATGCCGAACGAAACTGCTCAGCGACCGGGCGGATCACCGAAGTAATCTCCTTCACACCGGACTTGCGGCCGGCTCACAGTCCGGCGTCCCGGCCCTCCTCGTACGCCGCCACCTTGTCGTCGACGTACTTCAGCAGCCCCTCGGTCTCCGCGGTGAGCCGCGCCTCCCGCGTCTCGGAGCCGTCGCCCCACTGCCCGTTGGCGAACACCACGGACCGCACGGTCGCCTGCCGCCGGAAGACACCCGCCGAACCGGGCGGTACGGTCGGCAGCCCCGCCCCGGGCGGCGGATCGAGCGAGACCACCTGGTACGTCACCGGATCCGTCGACGCCATCCCGAACACCAGCCACGCGTCCTCGGGCCGCCGGAAACTCACCACGGTGACCGTCACCTGGGAACGCCGCGCGGCGTCCGTGAACAGCGCCGAGCTCAGCCGGAGGCAGCCCTGCCCGTGCGTCGCCACGGTCGCCAGTTCCTGCGACATGCCGTCCGCGCACTCGGTCGTGGTGGCCAGGTCCACCCGCTCGTACCGGGAGCCGTCGGCCAGGCGCACGGCCCGCTCCGGGAACGCCTGCTCGGGCCGGACCACGGGGAGCGCGAGCAGCGAGGGCAGGGCGGACGGGGCGCCGGAGGGGAGGGTGGCGGCACCCGGCGACGCGGACGCCGTCGTGCCGCCCGCGTCCGCCGAAGGCGCCGCCGCCGGGACGTCTCGGGCATCGACGGAGTACAGCACGAGCCCGGCCGCGACGGCGACGGCGAGTGCGACGCCCACCACGAGCCGGGTGCGCCGCCGCCTCCTGCGCAGGCGCTCTTGTTCGACCACCCACTGGGTGTAAGGATCATGGAAGACCATGGCCGCGGAGGGTAACAGGCGAGACGCCGTCAACTCCCGCCACCCGCCAAACCGTTGACTAACGGGACAGAGCGTCCCGTACGGCCTCCTCCGTGCGGGCGACGACCGCCGTGCCGTCGTCCGCGGTGATGATCGGGCGCTGGATCAGCCGGGGGTGCTCGGCGAGCGCCGCGATCCACCGGTCGCGGGAGGCGTCGTCCCGGGCCCAGTCCTTCAGCCCGAGCTCCTTGGCCTCGGCCTCCTGGGTGCGCGTGATGTCCCACGGTTCGAGGCCGAGGCGGGCGAGCACGTCCCTGATCTCGTCCTCGCCGGGAACGTCCTCCAGATAGCGGCGGACGGTGTAGTCGGCGCCCTCCGCGTCGAGCAGCCCGATCGCGCTGCGGCACTTCGAACAGGCCGGATTGATCCAGATCTCCATGCCGCCCACGGTACGCGAGAAGCGGCCCCCACGCCCTCTCCAGGCACCCGCGAAAGCCCTTGTGGCCAGGGGCTTTTGTCAGTGCCGGGCGGTAAACTGGTACCAGTGTTCGAGGGTTGGACCGGGGGCGCCGAGGTCCCCGGTCGTCACCCCGACCGCGACAGGAGGATGCCTGTGCCCGCTGCCGCACTGAAGCCGAAGCCGCTGCCCACCCAGTCGACCGCCAAGCGCCCCGTCCTGCTCGACCGGCCCTACGAGCCCGTGGAGAAGCGCCCGTTGCCGCCGGGCCGTCCGCGGGAGTGGTACGTCTCGCACAACCGCCGGCTGAAGGCGATGCGGCTCGCCATCGCCCTGCTCGACTCCGGCGTCCACGTGCCGAACCAGGCCCGCAACGAGACCATCCGCAGCACCGCCGAGACGATCGGCGTCCACCCGCCGTCGGACACGACGTGCCACATGGTGCGCGCGCTGATGCGCTACACCCGGTGACCGCATGACGCCGGGCGCCCCCTTCGGGCGGGCGCCCGGCGTTCGCACGCCCGCTTCCGGCGGGCACCCGATACTCGTGCGCCCGCTTCCGGCGGGGCGGCGCCCGGTGTTGGGATACCGCCTCGGGCCGGGCGACCGGCGTCTGTGAGCGTCTGCCGGTCGGCGACCGGCGTCTGTGGGCCTCTGCCGACAGGTGCCCGGCGTCTGAGGCCCGCCCCGGGCGTCCGGGGGCCCGGCGTCCGGCGTCCGGGGTCCGGTGGCGGGTGGTGCCCGGCGTCCGGGGTCGGGGGCGGGGGTCGGGACCGCCGCGGTTACCCCGCCAGCTCCCGCTCCAGCGGCGTCCGGAACCGCGGCGTCACCCGGGTCGTGCCGACCCACCCGCGCAGCCGCTCCGCCTCCGCCTCGATCGCCGCCTCCGCCTCCCGGCCCACGTCCGCGGTGGGCGACAGCCGCCATACGATCTCCCCGTCGTCCCGCTGGGCCCAGCCGCCCACCACCCGCCCGTTCCACCACACGGTCGGCCCCACGTTGCCGCTGCGGTCGAACAGCAGCGGCCGCAGCTCCGGCGCGAGGTACCAGTCCCGCTGCTGCCAGCCCATCGCCGTCGGGTCCAGCGCGGGCAGCAGCGCCGCCCACGGCTCCGCGGGCCCCTCGACCGGGTCGACGTCGCCGTCGACCACGTACCCCGTGCCCTCGTCCAGGGACACCGGCCGCGCTCCGATCGCCGCCAGCGCGCGCCGCACGTCGGTCACCCGCCACCCGGTCCACCACACCAGGTCGGCCTCCGTGGCCGGCCCGCACGCACGCAGCCGGCGCTCCAGCACGGCCGCCTGCGCCCCGGCCGCGTCCAGCTCGGGGTGGCCGGGGGCGACGGCCCAGCGGAACTGGCTCGACGTCCAGGAGCCCAGCGGCCGGCCCCGTACCACCTTGCCCTCCACACCCAGCACCCTCAGCAGCTGCGTCGAGACGGTGTGGACGCCCTCGTAGCTCTTGCCGGGCGCGTACACGAACCGCTCCTTCAGGCGCGGCTCGTCCGCGGCGAGCTCGGCCGCCGTCGCCTGCCCGCGCCGGGCCAGCGCGGCCAGCACCGACTCCTCGACCTCCTTCAGCCAGGCCGCGTCCGGCGCCCCGGCCTTCGCCATGTTCTTCAGCAGCGTGGCCCGCTCCCGGGCGGCGACGGCCAGCGAGGTCGAGGCGTGTACGGCCGCGGTGAGGTGGGTGGGGAAGACGAACACCGTGTGCCGCATGCCGTGCATGCGCACCAGGGTCCGGTCCCCGTACAGCGCCCGCTCGGTCTCCGGCACGGTCCTCGACGGGTCCGCGAGCCGCGCGCCCACGGCCAGGTACACCGTCGCGGGGTCCGAGCCGTGCAGGGCGACCAGCGCGTCGGCCACCTCCTCCGGCGTCCCGGCCCGGGCCGCCCCCGCCAGCCGCTGCCGCGTCGCGAGCCGTGCCCGCCGCTCCGGTGCCCCGATGTACCGCAGTCCGTCACCCATGCAGGCCTCCACCCGCCGGACCCCGCACCGGGGTCACCGTCCCACTGCCAGTGCGGTCATCCTCCAGGACGGCACTGACAACCGGGCCCACCTGGGCCGACCCGGGCCCACCTGGGCCGACCCGGGTCCGCCTGGGCCGACCCGGGTCCGCCTGGGCCGACCCGGGTCCGCCTGGGCCGACCCGGGCCCACCTGGGCCGACCCGGGCCCACCCGCGCCCACCCGTTCCGGCCCGGACCGGCCCCGCCCGGCCGTCACCCGAACGCCGTACCCGGCATGCGCCCGGCCGCCCGCCCGCCTTCACTGCCAACAGGAGGCGAAGGACGGCGACTCGACCGGAGGCGTGATGGGCAGCCATGGGGCGCGGCGGTGCCCGCGATGACCGCCCCGACAGACCGGGCCGACCGGGCAGACCGGGCCGACCGGGCCGCGAGCGGCAAGGCCGCCCGCGGCCGCGTCCCCCGCTCCGCGCACGCCGCGTGGGTCCCGCCCGTCGACCGGGGCGACCCCGTCGCCCTACTGGAGCGGCAGGGCCGCGACCGGCTGCCGGAGCTGCTGCCGGTCCGTCACGCGCGCATGGCGGCCTCGCCGCTGGCGTTCCTGCGCGGGGCCGCCGCCGTGATGGCCGCCGACCTCGCCGCCCGCCCGCACACCGGACTGACCGTCCAGCTGTGCGGCGACGCCCACCTGCTCAACTTCGGCCTGCACACCTCGCCCGAAGGCACCCCGCTGTTCGACCTGAACGACTTCGACGAGACCTTCCCCGGCCCCTTCGAGTGGGACGTCAAACGGCTCGCGGTCTCCGTCGCCGTGGCCGGCCGCGAGAACGGGCACGAGGACGCCGCGGTCCACCGCGCGGCGGCCGAGGCGGCCGCCGCCTACCGCAGGCACATGCGGCGGCTGGCGCGCCGGGGCGAGCTGGAGGTCTGGTACGAGCGCGTCGACGCCCGCAGCCTGCTGCCCCTGGTCCGCTCCGTCGCCCGGCACGGGCCCGAGGGGTCCGGCAGCCTGAACCGGGCCCGCCGCCATACCGGCCTGCGGGCCCTGCGCCGGCTGACCGAGGTCGTCGACGGCGGCCTCCGGATCGTCCACGACCCGCCGCTCCTCGAACCCGCCGGGATGCCGGACACGGCGTCCATCCGCAAGATCTTCAGCGACTACCGTTCGACCCTGTCCGGGGAGCACCGTCTGCTCCTGGACCGCTACCGCTTCGTGGACGCGGCCCGCAAGACCGTCGGCGTCGGTAGCGTCGGCACCCGCTGCTTCCTCGTCCTGCTCGCCGGGCGCGACGGCCGCACCGGCCGGAAGAACGCCGACGACCTGCTGTTCCTCCAGCTGAAGGAGGCCCGCAGGGCCGTGCTGGAGGACCACCTGAACAGCGGGCCCTATGACCACCACGGTCACCGGGTGGTGGCCGGGCAGCGACTGCTGCAGGCCGGCCGCGACGTCTTCCTCGGCTGGACGAGCGGACCGCAGGGCCGCCCCTTCTACTGGCGGCAGCTGCGCGACGCGACGGTCCTGCCGGACGTCGCCGGGATGCGGCCGGGCGACCTGCGGGCCTACGCCCGGCTGTGCGGCGCCGTGCTGGCCCGGGCGCACGCCCGCTCCGGCGACCGGGTCGCCATCGCCGCCTACCTCGGCGGCGCCGACACCTTCGACCGCGCCGTCGCCGACTTCGCGCTGAGCTACGCCGACCAGACGGCCGCCGACCACGCGGCCCTCGGCGCCGCGATCGCCGCCGGCGTGGTGCGGGCGGCCCCCGAGCCGTGACCCGGACCCGTCACCGGTGACCGTCCGCCGTCCCCCGTCCCGCTGTCCGCTGTCCGCTGTCCGCTGTCCGCCGTCCGCTGTCCGCTGTCCGCCGTCCGCCGTCCGCCGTCCGCCGTCCAGGATCCTGTCGCGTCAGCAGGTGGGGCGGTACGGCTGGTCCGGAATGTACGTGGTCCACTCCGTACGTGTGAGGGAGCCGAAGCGTGCGCACAACTCGGTGGCGAGGCGTTCGGGCGCGAGCGGGTAGCCGCGGAGGCGGGTGTGCGCTCCTTGCGCGTACAGGGTCCGACCGTCCGGGGAGAAGGCGAGTCCTCGCACGCTGTCGCCGCCTGTGGGCAGGGGGGCGCCGAGCGTGGTGCGGGAGGGCAGGTCCCACAGCCGGATACGGCCGACGGGGTTTCCGACGGCCAGCGTCCGCCCGTCCGGGGAGAACGCGAGGGCGGTGACGGGCAGGGGGTTGCCGTCCGGGCCGTCCGAGAGGCCGTCGCTCAGCACTCCCCGCGGGGAATTCGTCGTGCCGTCGTGGAGCAGGACGCGACCGGTCCGGTCCGCCGTGGCGAGCAGGTCGCCGCTGGGACTGTATGCCATGACCTGGCTGAAGTCGCGTTCCGATCGGCCGTGGAGAACTCGGCCCCGCGGCAGTCGCAGGACGGTCCCGTCGTCGAGCGCGAGCAGCGGCAGGTGCGGGTGCGCCGCGATCCCGGTCGCACTGGTTCCTTCCGAGAACCGCGTGAGCTGCCTGCCGTGCGTCAGGTCCCACACCGATCCGGAGACCAGGGCGTAGACCACCGGCGCTCCCGCGGAGTTCACCACCGCCAGGGAGTCGGGCGGTTCCTGCCCCCGTGCGAGCGCCAGGTTCGCCACCGGCCGTCGGGCCTCGACATCCCAGACCCGGACGGGTGACGTGTCACCGGGTTCCGTGGCCGAGAGCGTCATCCGGGCGGCCGTGAAGGCGAAGAAGCGGCCGTCGGCGCTGAAGGAGGCCGTCGCCCGAACGACGCCGCCGGGGCGGAAGTCCGCCTTCGGAGTCGTGCCCAGGAGCCTCCTGCCGCGACCGGTCTCGCGCACGTCGAAGGACAGATCCCGGCCGGTGGTTCTCGGAACCGCCATGGTGTTTCCGTCGGGGCTGAAACGCACGGCTTCCCCGCTCCTGTCGTCCCACGCCGCGCTGAGAACGCTGCGTGCGTTCACCGTCCGCACGGTGCGTCCCGCCGCGCCCAGGTAGCGGATGACGCCGGCGGCGACGTCGACCCGTACCGCGTAGGGCTTGTCCCTGGGCACGGACATCTTCAGCACGGGGAGGCCGGTTTCGTCGTCGGGTGCGTGAACCGGGTCGTGCGGGGCGCGGGTGTTGCGCCACAGGAGCAGCTCGTCGTTCGTGACACCGGCGACGAAACGCGAGTCCGGGCTGAAGGACACCTCCGTGAGCCCGCCTTGTACGAGCTGGTCCAAGGTGCGTCCGGTGACCGTGTCGATCCGTTCGACGTCGGTGTCCCTCAGTACGGACAGGGTCCGGCCGTCGGGGCTGAACTGAAGGGTGCCCTGCCGGCAGGAGGGTCTGGGGATCTCCTGCACGTCGAGGGGCACGAGGGGGAGGATCCTCCCGTCGGGTATGCGCCGGAGCTCGACGCGGTCTCCCTTTCCGCATCGGGCCAGCAGGCGGCCGTCGCGGCTCACGGCGACCGCGCCGTCCCCAGCCCGGCCGACCGGCAGGGTCAGAACCAGCCGCCTGCTCGGCAGGTCCCACAGTTCCGTGCGATCGCGCATCGCCAGGGCGACCCGACGGCCTTCGTCCGACAAGGCGATCTGCCGGAGCGTGTCCGTCCGCCGGCTCGGGAGTGTGCGGCGTGCTCCCGTCCGCACGTCCCAGACGGCAACGCCCGTACCGCCTGGGGCCACGTCGGCGGCCTGCCGGCCGTCCGGGCTCCAGGTCGCCAGGCCCGGATGCGGTGACATGACCTCTTCCAGGCGGGGCTCGACAAGGCCGTAGGTCATGGGGATGCCGCGCAGGGTGTACGCGCTCTCCTTCTTACGAGTCGTCACGTCCCATTCCCGCACCTTTTCGCCCTGCTGGACGCGCAGCGTGGTTCCGTCGGGGCTCAGCGACGCGTGTGAGGTCTCGGGGTTGCGGGACAGCGCGGTGAAGTCCGGTTCGGCCGCCTGCCCGAGGGCCGCGAGGAGGGCAGCCCGGCTCTCCCGGGTCCGGGCGAGGCGCCATGCCGCGATGCTGAGCCGTCCGGCCAGGGTGGGCGAGCTGGTTCGCAGGCTGTCGGCGACGGTGACGGTGCGGCGGGCCGAGTTCTGGGCCCGTTGCTCGTTCTTGGCGCGGTGCTGTTGCAGGGCGAGCGCCGTCCCCAGCACCGAGAGGACCACGAGGACGCTCAGTGCGGCGGTGGTCGCGCGCCGGAGCCGTGTCCGCCTGCGCCGGGCCGTCATGCTCCGTTCCAGGAAGTCGCTCTCGACGCCGGTGAGCGTTCTCCTGTGTTCGGGCGCTGCGAAGGTCTGGGCGGCGGTCGTCAGCGGGGTGCCGCGCAGGAGCGCTCCCGCGTCACGGCCCGAGGTGTCCCACTGACCGGCGGCCTCGGTGAGGCGGCGGTGGAGACGGAGGCGTTCTCGGTCTTCCTCGATCCATCGCGCGAGCCGCGGCCAGCCCCCGATCAGTGCCTCGTGGGCCAGGTCGACGCGTTCGTGATCGAGTGTGAGGAGGCGGCAGCGGCCCAGGTGGTCGAGGACCTCCCCGGCCTCGTGACCGGTGTCCTCGAGTTCGGCACGGGTCGTCGGGCGCCGGGTGTCCGGGGCGCCTTCACCCGGTGTGATCAGGCGAAGCAGGATTCCGCGGGCCGTCCGCTGCCGGTCGGCGTCGAGCCGGGCGAAGGCGGCTTCCGCGGTCTGCGCCATGGATCCCTGTAGCCCGCCGGCTCGTTCGTACGCTTCGAGGGTGAGGGTACGGGCGTGGCGTCGGCGCCAGGTCTCCAGCAGCACGTGGGACAACAGCGGCAGCGCACTGTGCTCGGCGGTGATGTCGTTGAGCAGACGGGCTGTCAGGGCGCGTTCGACGACCAGGCCGTGCAGGGCCGCCGGCTTGATGATCACCTGGCGCAGTTCCGCCTCGGTCATCGGCCCGACCGGCAGGGCTGCCGTACGGATCACGGTCGCCAGCTCCGGGTGTTCGAGGCAACGGGCGTAGAAGTCGGCCCGGACGCCGAGCACCACGCGCAGTCGGCTGCCGGCCCGCCGTGCCGTCAGCACGGTCTCGATGAAGGCCAGTTGCCGGGCCGCGTCGGTGCACAGGGTGAAGACTTCCTCGAACTGGTCCACGATCACCCAGGTCTCCCCCTCGCCGTCCGCGGGGACGAACGCGGGCCGGTGACCGTCCAGGGGGCCCGATCCGGGCGTGAGGATGCGCACCGCCGCCGGGGGCGGGCCGGGGGCATCGGTCCGCGAGGGCTGACGGAGCCGGGGAATCAGTCCGGCGCGCAGCAGGGAGGACTTGCCGCTGCCGGAGGGGCCGAGCACGGCGATCACACGATGCTCGTGCGCCAGGGCGGCGAGTTCGGCACTCAGCTCGTCGCGGCCGAAGAACAGTTCCTGATCGCCGGGCTCGAAGCGGGCCAGTCCGCGGTAGGGAGCCGGGGCGTCGTCCTCCTCGCGCTGCGACGCGGCCAGTTCCGCGGAGACGGCGTGCCAGCGCTCCTCCCA
This sequence comes from Streptomyces sp. H51, assembly GCF_035656535.1. Taxonomy (NCBI): domain Bacteria; kingdom Bacillati; phylum Actinomycetota; class Actinomycetes; order Kitasatosporales; family Streptomycetaceae; genus Streptomyces; species Streptomyces sp. H51. The sequence continues at coordinate 295,717 of NZ_JAYMHD010000015.1, read as the reverse complement.
CTCCGCGGGATCCGCGCCGCAGGCTGTCGCGTAGGCCCGTACGACCGGCAGCGAGGGCAACTGCTCACCCGCGGCGGCCCGTGACAGCGTCGCCACCGAGTAGCCCGCCCGGGAGGCCATCGCCGCGTAGGTCGGCCCGCCGGCCCGGCGGCGCAGTCGGCGCAGTTCGTGAGCGAACCGTGCCACCGGTCCCGCGTCAGGGTCCAACGGCTTCTCCTGGCGCCCCATCCCCCGCTCCTTGTCCGGGCGCCCCCGCCCTTTCCCCTGCTTGCTGTCTACGCACTCAACCGGGACCGGCGCGGGGCCGACAAGACGGTTTCACGTCGTACGACGGCGGGCCAGGCAGGTTTGTTTCATCTCCGAGCGAGGCTTACGCAACAACTTCCCGCTGCGAAAACTCGGTTCCGAGGGCCGAGCACCCGCGAATCCTCGCGAACCCTCGCCTTCGAACCCAGCTCCGAACCCAGACAGACGGGAGAACGTCATGCACCTGAGCGACGAAGAGGTGCGGATCCTCGAAGAGGCCCGCCGGCGCGCCGAGCGCGAGCACGCGGAGTTCCAGGCCAGGCAGGAGGCCGAGTACCAGGCGCGTGTCGAGGAGGCGGAGGCCCGCAGGCGCGCCGAGACGCCCCGCTCCGGCCCCACCTGGTAGGTCTCCGGACCTCACCGGCCGGCCCTCATGGGCCGGCCCTCATCGGGCGGCCCTCATCGGCCAGGCGGCCTCGACCGGCCCTCATCGGCCCGGGTGGCCTCGGCCGGGTGTCCTCGGCCGGGGGTGGGCCGGCCCGCGCCGACGCGGCTTCCGCCGGGCCGAGGGGCGGACGGGTGTGCGCACCCGTCCGCCCCGTCGCCTCGGCCGCCGACCGGGAGCGGGGTTCCGAGGGCGGCGTGGCCGACGCGTACATGGCCCGGGACCGACGACGAAGCAGGGAGTACATGCGCAACGAGAACGCATCCGCGGACGCCCCGGGCAAGGGGCTCGCGGAACACGTCTTCAGCGGGGTGGAGCGCTGGGGCTGGGAGTTCGTCCAGCCGCCGGAACCACCTCCGCACGCCGAGGCCGACCGGCCTCCGGTCTACCAGGAGCCGTCCCACGCCGAACTCCGCCACGCGCAGGAGCGGGCCACCGAAGGGCGCAGCGGCTTCGGGGGCGGCTGTGTCACGCTCGTGGTGGCCGCCGTCGCCTTCTTCAGCGCCGGCGTGCTCGGCCTCGTCACGGTGGCCGTGATCGTGGCCGTGATCATGAGTGCGAGTTCTCCCCAGGGCAAGGTGCGTGCGGCCGAGCGCCGCCTCGCGAGCCGGCAGGCGCAAGCCCGTGCCGCCCATGACGCGAACATGGCCGCGTGGCGGGCCCGGCTCGCCGCGCACCAGGACGAGCACCGGAGGCGGAACGAGAGCCTGGACGTGTGGTTCCCCGTGGCCCTCACCTCGCGTCCCAGCCGGATCGACGTGTTCGGCGGGACGGCGGACGGGTGGGCGAGTCTGCTCGCCACCGTCGGCGGCCCGCTGCTGAATGCCGGCCGTCCGATGGTCGTCCTCGACCTGACCGAGCAGGCCGTCGCCCTCGAACTGGCCGGTCTCGCCGTCCAGCACGAGGTGGCCGTCCGGCACGTCCCGATGCCCGGCACCCTCGTCCGCACCGACCTGGGCGCGGGAGCCTCGCCCGAAGAACTCGCCGAAACCGTCGCGGAGGCGTTGGCGACCATACGGCCGCCCGGCACCGACATGGATCTGCACAGCGTCGACGTGGACGTGCTGCGTACCGTGGCCGGTCGTCTGGAGGGCCGCGTCGACCTCGTCCGGCTCGCCGCCGGACTCCGTGTCCTGCTGCGGACGTACGACATCGCCTCCGACGGATCCGGTCCGCTGAGCGCCGCCGAGGTCGAGGCGATGACGCAGGCCATCGACCTCGTGGGGCAGACCGAGCGGGTGCAGAACGAACTGCGGTACGTGTGGTCCCAGCTGGAGCTGCTGACGCGGGCCGGGCAGGCGGAACCCGTGCGGTCCTCCGGTACGCCGGTGGCCGACTGGTGGCAGCCCGGTGCCCTCACGGTCGTCACCAGCGAGGACCCCATTCGCCGGCGCAAGGACCTCGCGGACCGTCTGGCCTTCTTCCACCTGCTGCACGCGCTGCCCGCTCTCCGCCTCGACGGCACGGCCACCCTCGTCATCGCCGGAGCCGACCACCTCGGCCGCGACGCGCTGGAGGCGATGGCCCGCCAGGCGCGGACCACCGGGGTGCGTCTCGTCCTGCTCATGGAGCACCTCAGGGAGGGACCGGCGCAGGTGGCCGGCGGTTCGGACAGTGCCACGGTGTTCATGCGCATGGGGAACGGCGAAGAGGCCAAGTCCGCCGCCGGGTTCATCGGGCAGGAGCACAAGTTCCTCGTGAACCAGGTGACCCGGCAGGTCGGGGAGACCCTGACCGAGGGGCGCTCCGACAGCTACACATACCAGCGCGGCGCATCGGACTCGCAGGGCTCCAACAGCGGTGGTGGTTCCGGCGGCGGCAGTTGGGGGCGTTCCTCCTCCTTCTCCACGTCCCTGTCGCGCAGCTGGCAGGAGTCGACCAACTCGTCGCTGGCGACTTCCACGACCGACGGCGAGACCCGCAGCCGGGTCTACGAGTTCGCGGTCGAGCCCACCCGGTTGCAGGCTCTGCCGGTCACCGGCCTGATCCTGGTCGAGGCCGGTCCCGGCGGGCGCCGGGTGGTGTTCGGCGACTGCAATCCCGGGATCAACCTCATGCCCCGGCTCTCCCGGCGGCCTCGGACGGTCCTGCCATGAGCCGGCCCGACACCCCGTGCGGCACCGCCGGCCCGCGGCTGGACGTCTACCGGTTCCACCAGTGGCTGACGGTCCCCCGCAGGGCCGACGGCCCGCAGGCCGAGGACCGCACGGCGGCTCAGCTGGCCGCCGCGGTGACGGCGATGCACGCCGTGCTCTCGCGGCACGGAGGGACGGGACCCGGCGAGGAGCCACGCCCGGCAGAGGGCGGGGCCGGTCCGGCGGGAGGCGGGTCCGGTCCGGGGGAAGCGGCGGGAGGCGGGTCCGGTCCGGGGGAAACGGCGGGAGACGGGACCGGTCCGGGGGAAGCGGCGGGAGGCGGGACCGGTCCGTCCGGCATCGCGGTGGCGTGGGTTCGCCCCGACCGCCGGCAGCCACTGCGCTTCCTCGCCGGAGGCGCCCCGTTCTTCCCGCCGGCCGGTGACGACGCGCCCTGTCCGGCCGGCGGGAGGCCGCTGCGCTATCCACCCGGGGCCACCGCCAGGGAACTTCCTCCCGGGGAGGCCGCCGCCGTGCTGGGACGGATGGCGTGCTGGATCCCCTGCCTCGGCTTCCACGACGCCCTGCGCATCGGGTCCGACGAGCGGGCCCTGCCGACGGAAGCACGCGCCTCGTTCGACGATGCCGTGGCCCATCTTCCGGACCCCTTCGCCTGGCTGGTGCTCGCCGAGCCCGTGCCGTACGAGCGGCTGGAACAGGAGCGGGCCGCGCTGTCCGTGCAGTTGCCCCGGCTGCGCCAGCGGGAGAACTCGGCGGCCGACCGGCTGGCCGCCGAACGGGCCGAGGCCCGCCACCGCGAGCTGACCAGGGCACTGGCCACGGGTGTGTGGAACGTGCGCGTGCTGGTCGGTGCCGAACGGCCCGAGTCGGCGCTCGCCTCGGCGGCGCTGCTGTGCGGATCGGGCGACCTGGACGAGCTGCCGTACGTGCTCGTGCCGACGAGACGCCCCGTGCCCCTCGCCGAGGCGCTGACCGCGGTGTCCCCGGCCGGCAGCGGGTACGGACCGCCCGGCGCCGTCCCCTTCATGGCCCCCGCGGAACTGGTCGGGGCGCTCGCCCGGCCGCCGAAGCGGGAACTCCCCGGGATCCGTACGGTGGCTCCGAACCGCTTCGACGTCACCTCCGACGACGCGGCAGCGGCCGTGGCCGCCGACGGTTTCCTGATCGGCGACATCCTGGACGAGTCGCTGTCGGCCGCGGGCCGGCTGCGCGTGTCGCGCTCGACGCTCAACCGGCACGCGTTCGTCTGCGGGGCCACCGGGTCGGGCAAGTCGCAGACCGTACGGAGCCTGCTCACCGCCCTGTCCACGCACGAACGGCCCGTTCCCTGGCTGGCGGTCGAGCCGGCCAAGGCCGAGTACGCGCGCATGGCCGGCCGCCTCGCTTCGGCGGGCGGACCCGAGGGCATGCGCCGGGTCACCGTCATCCGGCCGGGGGACGTGGACGTCCCGCCCGCCTCGCTCAACCCGCTGGAACCGGAGCCCGGCTTCCCCCTGCAAAGCCACGTGGACCTCGTACGAGCCCTCTTCCTGGCGGCCTTCGAGGGGCACGAGCCCTTCCCGCAGGTGCTGGCCCGGGCACTCACCCGGTGCTACACGGAGGCCGGATGGGACCTCGTCACCGGCGAGCCGCGCCCGGCCCACAAGCCGAAGTTCTCGCTGGACGAGCCGGACGAACCCCGGACGGCGGTCTACCCCTCCCTGGGCGCGCTCCAGGAGACCGCGCGGCAGGTGGTCGAGACGATCGGGTACGGCAAGGAGGTCACCGGCGACGTACGGGGCTTCGTCGACGTCCGCATGGGCTCGCTGCGGGAGGGCACCCCGGGACGGTTCTTCGAGGGCGGCCACCCGATGGACATCGCCCGCCTGCTGTCCGGGAACGTGGTCCTGGAGCTGGAGACGATCACGAACGACCAGGACAAGGCCTTCCTCATCGGGGCCGTCCTCATCCGCATCGTGGAACACCTGCGGGTCCACCACGGCGCGGGCGGGGTGCCCCTGCGTCACGTGCTCGTCGTGGAGGAGGCACACCGGCTGCTCAAGAACGTCGAGGACGGCCCCGCGGCCGCGGCCGTCGAACTGTTCGCCTCGCTCCTCGCCGAGATCCGGGCGTACGGCGAAGGTGTCGTCGTCGTGGAGCAGATCCCCAGCAAGATCCTGCCCGACGTGATCAAGAACAGCGCGCTGAAGATCATGCACAGGCTTCCGGCGGAGGACGACCGCCGGTCCGTGGGCGCCACGATGAACCTCCAGCAGGAGCAGAGCGAGAACGTGGTCGCCCTGCCGCCCGGACGCGCCGCCGTGGCCGCCGACGGCATGGACCGGCCCGTCCTGACCGCGATCCCGCACGGTGAACACGGGGAGAGCGCCGAGGGGGCTTGCACGGATCCGCCGCTGCTCGCCGGCCGCAGCCCGCTCTGCGGAGCCTCCTGCCGCAGCACCCCGTGCACCCTGCGCACGATGAACGACTCCCACCACCACTCCCTGGAGCCGCTCCTCGTGCTCTGGGTGGAAGCGGCCGCTTCCGCCCAGGCGATGGCCATGGTCGCGCCCGGCCCCGGCGAGAGGGTCCGGGGCACCTTGGCGGCGCTCCCCGCGCGGGACCTGGAGTGCACCCTCGTCTACGCGGTGGAACGCGCCGTCTCCGCGCGCCGGGCCCTGATGCGCGACGAGGTCGACCCCGCCGACTTCGCGGCCCGACTGCATGCCGTGCTGACGGCTGCTTTGCTCGGCACGGCCCCGCCGACCGCCGACAGGCGCCGCTTCGCCTACGCCAACTACCGCTTTCTGGACGTGCTGCAAGCCATCCACAAAGCCCGCCGGAACCGTCCCGACGGACCCCATGTGTACGACGACCGGCTCACGGCGCACTGGGCCTCGCGAGGACTCGTCCTGACCGGCACCTCCGGAGCCGACCACCGCCTTCAGGTTCGTGCCCTGCCGGGCTACGGGCCGCAGCGTGCACACGGCAGGGTCGGCGACGTCGTACGCAGCGGGCTTCGGGACGCCGTGGCCTCCGTGGCGGGAGGGACGACGGAAGAACACGTCAGACGCGCCTTCGCACTGGCCTGTGAGCCCGGACCGCGACTGGAGACCGTGGTGGACGAGACGGCGGAGCGGATCGCCCGCGAGTGCCGTGGGGAGGCACGAACGTGATGGACGAATTCCGTGCAACGGACGCGCCCCCGCCCCCTCCGCCGCCTCCGCCCCCGCCGGACACACTCCACGTGTCCGAAGGCGAGGCGCGAGACAGCCGGCCCGGGACCGCGGGGCCGGAAGGGACCGACGCCGGCTCCCGTCGCGGCGAGGTGCAGGACACCGACGACCACGAGACCGGAGACACGCGCACCCAGGACACGGCCGCCGACACCATGGCCGCCGACGCCGACGCCGACGCCGACGCCGACGCCGACGCCGATGCCGACGCTGCGGACCCGGCCGCGCGGGACGCGGGGGAGACGGGCGTCGAAGGCTCCGAGGACACCCCGGAGGCGGTCGACGAAGGGGACATCGACCCGCACTCCGACGGAAGGTACGACGGAGCGCAGGACGACTGGGGCCAGAGGGATCCGGACCGCCCGGACCGCCCGGACCGCCCCGACGAGTCCGGCGAGTCCGGCGAGTCCGGCGAGAACGACGAGGCGGACCGGCCCGACGTCCAGCGGGCCGCCGACGGGGAACGGCCTGAGAGCGGGCCCCCGCACGCCCCGGAGCAGCCGGCCGGGCCGGGGCCCGCGGACCCCGCGGAGCGCTCGAACGACAAGCGGTCCGCAGACCCCGCGGAGCGCTCGAACGACAAGCGGTCCGCAGACCCCGCGGAGCGCTCGAACGACGAGCGGTCGCTTCCGGACGACAGCCGCCGCCCACCCGCCCCGGGTCCGGAGGCCGAGCGCCCGTCAGAACCTGGAGCGGGCCGCGCCGAGCCCACTGATCAGGGCCCCGGCGAGGCGAACAGGACCGGTTCGGACCCGGAACTGCCCGGACAGGACCGGGCGGGTGAGCCCACACCCGCGGCACCCGAGTCCGTCGGGCCGGGTGCGCCTGCCCGCGAGGCCCGGGCGCCGGACGACACGGTGGCCGCGCCGCACGAGCGGAGCCTGCGGGAGGACCACGAGGAAGGCCGGAGCGACGCCCGGACCACGGACCACCACGATGCTCCGGCTGCTCTCCGCTCCGAGCCGCCGGGCACGTCCGAGCGGCCCGCCGCCCCCGAGCGCGAGGCCGGCCGGCAACCGTCGGCGGAACCCGCCCACCCGGGCCGGCCGGCCGACCGGTCGTCCACCGATCCGGCCGCATCCTCCGGCGACGGCGTGTCCCCGCCCATGGACGAGTCCGGCGAATCCATGGCAAGCGTCGGGGAACTGGTGGGCAAGGCAGTGGAGATGACGGTCGACGCTGTCGTCGGTGTGGCCGGCCGTCTCGTGGACAAGGCGGCCGAGGCATCCGCCGAGGCGGACTTCAACGCGAAGGCCGATGCCGGTGCCGACGCCTTCGACCGTGCCGCGACACGGGAAGCGGTCGGTGACACCCCGCTCAACCGCATCCGTGGCGAACGTTCCGAGCCGCGGACGGAAGAACGGCCTGCGGAAGGCGACGCGCCCCCCGACGCGCCCGCCGACGCGCCCCCCGACGCGCCCCCCGACGCGCCCGCCGACGCGTCCCCGTGGCGCAAGGAGTTGTCCGACGAGCAGTTGCGGACTCTGTACGCGGACAAGGTCCGGCCGCTGGTGTTCGGGGACGACCTCGACCGGGGGCCGCAGCCGGCGCGGACCCCGGACGGATCCGGCGCGGGCACCGACAAGCCGGTCGCGGCGTTCGTGGGCGGCCAGCCGGGGGTCGGCAAGAGCAGGGCCAGGGAGGCGGTCGCCGACGACATCCGCGAGCGGACCGGCACCGAGCCGGTACGGATCGACGGCGACGCCTTCCGCCAGTTCCACCCGGACTACGAGGACGTGATGGAGCGGTCCGCACAGGACATGCCGGAGGTGACCGCAAAGGCCGCGGGCCGCTGGATCGAAATGGCCATCGACGAAGCCCGCCGGAACAACCGGAGCGTCATCATCGAGGGGACCTTCCGCAACCCGGACACTCTCGTCGGAAGCTCGGATCTGTTCGCCGGGGAATACAGCCGGGAGGCGCATGTCGTCGCCGAACCCGAGGAGGTGAGCCGCCTCGGCACCATGAGCCGCGTCCTGAAGGAGGGGCGCCACACCCCCGCCAAGGCGCACGACGACGCGTACGCCAACAATCCGGTCACCGTCCGACGTGCCTTCGAAAGCGGCAACTTCGACCGCATCACCCTGTCCACGCGGAGCGGCCGGATCATGGAGAGCACTCGCGAGCCCGGCGGCGGGTACAGTCCGGGCGCCGCGGAATTCGGTGACCGCCTCCACGAGGTGCGCACGACCGCGCTGGGCGCGGGGAAGGGACACGAGCACCTGAAGGAGTACCGGAGCACGATGAGCGGGTTCATCGCCACGAACCGGGTCGACGCCCGCACCGCTCCCGACCTCGACAGGATCACCACGGACGCCATGAACGTGCGGTCCGGTCTGGCCCTCACCCCGCGGGAGCGGGACGCCTTCGCGGCGAGTGTCTACACCGGCCATCTGCACATCCAGTTCCCCGGCGAGACCTACAAGCGACAACTGCCGCAGGAAGGCTGACGACACGCGGCCGAGCCGGCCGCCGCCGGCAAGCGGTTCTCCTCCGGGACCCTGCCGTCCTGGTGCCGCGAGCCGCCGAAGATCTCCGGCGCGAGCCTGCCGCATCCGCGCGCGGCGGACTCGCGCCGGCCCTGCGGCCTCAGTCGGCCATCCCGGGGGCGCCCCACACCGGGAACCAGCGGTCGAGGTCCTGCTCCATCCGCAGGTCGTCGGCGAGCGCCGCCCGCATCTGCAGCTCCAGCGCGTTGTCACGCCGCCCGCCCGGGCCGGGCAGCGGCGCGAAGGGATAGAACGTACCGCGCTTGTAGAGGTAGACCAGGGCCAGCCGACGGTCGTCCTCGGCGCGGAAGGAGACGAGGGAACACAGCAGTTGCGGGCCGAAGCCGTTGGACTCCAGCGAGGTGTTCACCGCGTGCAGGTCGGTGACCAGCTCCGACAGCTGCTCGGGGGAGCGGCGGGAGACCAGCCACGAGTAGCCGTACTCGTCGCGCACCAGCTCCACCGGGGAGCCTGCCGCGCTCCCGGCCCCGCCCGCGCCGGGGGACCCCTGTCGGTCGGCGTCCGCGTCGAGCAGCTCCTCGACCTCGCGGTGCGTCTGCTCGAACGCCGCGCCCTCGACCGTGGCGAAACACACCGCGCCGGTGCCGGTCGGCGTGAAACCGGCCGCGACCTCCAGGGTCACGGCCGCCGACGGCAGACCGAACAGCCGGTCCAGGTCCGGCGGGACCGGTTTCGTACGGCCGAGGATGACGTCCAGCAGACCCATGTTCAGGCCCTTCCGGGGGTGGCGGCCTCACCCAGTTCGGCGGAGATCCGCCCGAGCTGGTCCAGCCGCTGCTGCAGGGTCGGGTGGGTGGAGAAGTACCGCTCGATGCCGGGCTCCCGGCCGGTGGCGGGGGTGAAGTAGAAGGCGTTGAAGGCCTGGGCGGTGCGCAGGTCCCTGGTCGGGATCCGCGCGATGTCCCCGGTGACCTTGGTCAGCGCCGACGCCAGCGCCGAGGGCCGCCCGGTCAGCAGGGCCGCCGCCCGGTCCGCCGCCAGCTCCCGGTACCGCGACAGCGCCCGTATGAGCAGGAAGCTGATCGCGTACACGGCCGCGGACACGGCCATCACGGACGCGAGCACTACGACGGTGTTCTGGTCCTTGCGCCCGCGGAACATCGACGAGTAGAAGGCGAACCGGACCATCAGCCCGGCGATCATGCCGAGGAACGACGCGATCGTGATCACGGCGACGTCCTTGTGCGCGACGTGCGACAGCTCGTGCGCGAGCACGCCCTCCAGTTCGCCGGGCTCCAGCCGGCGCAGCAGCCCGGTCGTCACGCAGACGACCGCGTTGTCGGGATTGCGGCCGGTCGCGAACGCGTTCGGCATATCCATGTCGGAGACGGCGACCACCGGCTTCGGCATGTCCGCCATGGCGCACAGCCGGTCGATCACGCCGTGCAGTTCCGGGTACTCCTCCCGCTCCACGACCCGCCCGTGCATGGCGAACAGCGCGATCCGGTCGGAGAACCAGTACTGGGCGGCGAGCAGCGCGGCCGCGATCACGACGACCAGCACCCAGGACTTCAGCAGCGCGATCAGCGCGGCGACGAAGACCACGTACAACAGCCCGAGCAGGAACATCGTGACCGTCATCCGCACGGTCAGCCGCCGGTCGCTCCGGAAGCGGCTCTGCATTTTTGATCACCCCGCAGTCAGGCACTCGTCCCACTGCAAGTGTGCACCCGGCCGCCGCAATGAAACGGTCCCGATCGGCCCCAGGAGCCGCAAAAGGTCCCTGTCAGAAGGCTGTGCGGGGCCCGCAACCGGTCAGTACGGGGCCCGGAACCGCGCCCAGCCCAGCAGCAGCACGATCCCGGCGACGCAGCCCAGCACGATCGCCGTCGACACCCACGACGACCGGCGCGGTCCCGCCGCGTCCGGGCCGGCGCGGAAGGGCTGTGGTCCGGGCGGGTCGTGCTTCCACCGGGCGGCCAGCATCCGGGCCCGCGCCGACGGCTCCTTGTGCTCGGCCTGGTCCGCCCAGCGGAGGTCGAACTCCCGCTGGAAGTCGTCCTGTCCCGACATCCCCGTATCTCCCCGTCACCCGCTGTCGAACAGTCGTGCCGGAAAGGATACGACGGCGTCGACGCGGTCGCGTGTCCACCGGGCGTCACCTTTCGGCCGCCGGTGGGCGAAGGACACGAAGGCCCCGCCGCTCACCGCTGGAGTTCCAGCGGTGAGCGGCGGGGCCTCGGCCACGACGGTTCGCGACGGTTCGCGGCTGCTTCCGGCCGGTCAGGGGGGCGATCCGGCGCTCGTCGGCGCAGCGCCGATCGGCGCCGGATCACCCCGCCTGTCACACGTCGAAGTACAGCTCGAACTCGTGCGGGTGCGGACGCAGCTGCAGCGGAGCGATTTCGTTCGCGCGCTTGAAGTCGATCCACGTCTCGATCAGGTCGGAGGTGAACACGTCACCGGCGAGCAGGAACTCGTGGTCGCGCTCCAGCGAGTCGAGGACGGCCGGGAGCGAGGTCGGGACCTGGGCGACGTTCGCGTGCTCCTCGGGAGCCAGCTCGTACAGGTCCTTGTCGATCGGCTCGGCCGGCTCGATCTTGTTCTTGATGCCGTCCAGGCCCGCGAGCAGCAGCGCCGCGAAGGCCAGGTACGGGTTGCCGGAGGCGTCCGGCGCGCGGAACTCGACGCGCTTGGCCTTCGGGTTCGAGCCCGTGATCGGGATACGCATGGCCGCGGAGCGGTTGCGCTGCGAGTACACCAGGTTCACCGGCGCCTCGAAGCCCGGCACCAGGCGGTGGTACGAGTTCACGGTCGGGTTGGTGAAGGCCAGCAGCGACGGGGCGTGCCTGAGGATGCCGCCGATGTAGTAACGGGCGGTGTCCGACAGGCCGGCGTAGCCCTGCTCGTCGTAGAACAGCGGCTCGCCGTTGCTCCACAGCGACTGGTGCACGTGCATGCCCGAGCCGTTGTCGCCGAAGATCGGCTTCGGCATGAAGGTCGCGGTCTTGCCGTTGCGCCAGGCGACGTTCTTCACGATGTACTTGAAGAGCTGGAGGTCGTCGGCGGCGGCGAGCAGCGTGTTGAACTTGTAGTTGATCTCGGCCTGGCCGGCGGTGCCGACCTCGTGGTGCTGGCGCTCGACCTGCAGGCCGGCCTTGGCCAGCTCCAGGGAGATCTCGGCGCGCAGGTCGGCGAAGTGGTCGACCGGCGGGACCGGGAAGTAGCCGCCCTTGTAGCGGACCTTGTAACCACGGTTGTCCTCGAGGGCGCCGGTGTTCCAGGCGCCCGCCTCGGAGTCGATGTGGTAGAAGGACTCGTTCTCGGACGTCTTGAAGCGCACGTTGTCGAAGACGTAGAACTCGGCCTCCGGACCGAAGAACGCGGTGTCCGCGATACCGGTGGAGGCCAGGTAGGCCTCGGCCTTCTTCGCCACGTTGCGCGGGTCACGGGAGTACTGCTCGCCCGTGATCGGGTCGTGGATGAAGAAGTTGATGTTGAGCGTCTTGTCGCGGCGGAAGGGGTCCAGCCGCGCGGTCGACAGGTCGGGGCGCAGCGCCATGTCGGACTCGTGGATGGCCTGGAAGCCGCGGATCGACGAACCGTCGAACGCCTGCTCGTCGTCGGGGTCGAACGCTTCGGCAGGCAGCGAGAAGTGCTGCATGACGCCCGGCAGGTCGCAGAAGCGGACGTCGATGAACTTGACGTCCTCGTCCGCGATGAACTTCTTGGCCTCGTCGGCGTTCTGGAACATCCAGCTCCTCCTACTCCCGACCGTCCTGCCGGGGTGGTAGTTCTTTCGTGCGGCCAGTGCGGTGGCACACGGTGCCCTCGACACTAGATACGGGTGATTTCTCAGGCGTGACCCATTTGTTTCGCACAAGTTAACCGGACTCGGGCTGCTCCGACCCCGCCTGTCCGGATCGCGAAACGTGGGCAGTACGGTGGACGCGTGGACAAGAGGGAAGTGATCGGATCCTGGCTCTCGGGCCCCCGCGCGGCCGCCGAGGACGCCGGAGTCGACTTCGGATACCGCGGCGAGCAGCTCGGCCTGCCGGAGGAGGGGCCGGGCTCGATCGCCCGCCCGGGACGGCGCCTGGGCGCCCTGGCCGTCGACTGGGGCCTGTGCCTGCTGATCGCATACGGCCTCATCACCCATGGCTACGACCGGTCGACCGGCAACTGGGCGCTGCTCGTCTTCTTCGTGCTGGGCGCGCTGACGGTCGGCACGGTCGGCTTCACTCCCGGAAAGCGTCTCTTCGGTCTCCGGGTCGTCGCGCTGGACACCGGCCGTGTACAACCGCTGCGCGCGCTGCTGCGCACGGCGCTGCTGTGCCTGGCGGTGCCCGCCCTGATCTGGGACCGCGACGGCCGCGGCCTGCACGACCGCCTGGCCCGCACGGTCGAGGTCCGCATCTAGCGCACCGGCGCATACGACGGGGCGCCGTGAACTGGCGGGACGCGAGTCGCACCACATCGTGCGCGCCCACCGGGACGGCGTGGACCCCCCGCGCGTTCCCCGTGATCGCCGGG